>NZ_JBQEKA010000004.1:61056-87256 GCF_052103615.1 Kerstersia sp.
TGTCATCAATGGCAATAACCATGGGCATCCCTTCCGCTTTTTCGGACTCAACGGATTTTTGTTCGCCTCTCATGGCATAGCCTTCGTCCTCACCGCCCTGGGCATGCTCGTCACCCGCGCCGCCCTTTGGTCACGGCCCAATACCTGTACAATCTTTTTCTACCTTGTAGAGTTTGCCTGCCTCTTTCTGGCCTTGCTCAGCGGCCGCAGCGCGTTGCCCTTGATCGGCCTGTACGTCATTGTCAGCCTTTACCTGGCCCAGAATCTGCGGCAGCGCCTGACCTTGTTCGGCATCTATGTGCTGCTGACCTTGCTGCTGGCCAGCCTGCCCAAATTCTCCCAGGATGGTAAACAATTGGTCGAGTGGCTCATCGAACCGCTGCAAACCTCTCTCAGCAGGGGGAAACTCGCATCGGCATCGTTTGATATCACGATAGAGTCCTATCAAGGCCTGCCCACCATTAGCTCCGACCTCGCCGCCCAGAAAGAACAAGCGCAGGCGACGGAAAGCACGCTGGAAGCAGAGCCTTCAGTCTTGTTCGGCCAAGGCATATATTTCAGAAACAACGACAACTACAATGCCCAGCGCCTGACTGCCAGCGACTCGGGTTTTGTCCGGCTGCTCCACGTCTCCGGCTATGTCGGGTGTACCCTCTTCATTCTGTTCTGGCTGGCGCTGCTGATCCGCGTCTGGAAAAATTCGCGGAACCAAGCAACGTCCCTGCGACTCTATCTGGCACTCTTTGTGGCCTACGGCATGGTCTTTTTCGTCAAATCGGAATGGCTGTACCAGAATTTCTTTATCTTCTATTTCTTCGTGCTCTTCCATCATTTCGATTCAGCAGACCAGAACCATGCACATCACATTCGTCCGAGCATTTCTGCCTCAGCTTGATTCGCGCATGAACAAATATGTTCATGCACTGAAGGCACAAGGTGATCATGTCAGCTTCATCGGCTGGGATCGAGGGCAGACGCAAGCGCCCCCTTCGGCTGACGATATCCATCTGTACAAGAAAACCGCCACGTTAGGCGCGCGCTGGCGCAACCTGCTGGCCCTGGCTGGCTGGAATCTCTTTGTCGTCCGTACACTGTTCCGCTTACGCCGCCAGATATCGGCCGTGCATGCCGTTGATCTGGATAGCGCCCTGGCTGCATGGTTTTTCTGCCGCCTGTGCCGCAAGCCGTTCGTCTTCGATATCTACGATCATTACGCCGACACGCGTGCCATTAGCGGGCCGGCACGTGCGGTTTTCAATGGCATAGAGCGTTTCCTGGCGCGCCATGCAGACCTGACGCTGCTGGCCGATGAATCACGCTATGAGCAGCATGAGCTCTCGCCAGCCGAACACATTATGGTCGTAGAAAATGTGCCAGCCAGCCCCCTACAAGCGCAGCCCATCGACACGCAAGAACCTGGCCCGATTCGCATCGGCTATCTCGGCGTTCTGGAACCCCGGCACCGGGGACTGGAAAACCTGCTGGAAGCCTGTGCGGGCCAACCCGGCGTCACCCTGCATTTTGGTGGCTATGGCCCGCTTTCCGAACGGATTGAGGCTGCCGCGCGCCAACATGACAATATCGTTGTGCACGGCCCGCTCAGCCACGAAGCAGGTTTGAATATGTTGGCAAACATGCATTGCACGGTCGGTTTTTATCATTTGAGCATGCCCAACCACCGCTATGCCGCCCCGAATAAATACTATGAGCATCTGTTGCTCGGCCGCCCCCTGCTAAGCACCCGCGGGACTCCGCCAGGCACACGCGTGGAGCAGGAACAAACCGGTTGGGCGCTAGACGAAACAGTGGATGCCATTCGCGATTGGCTGGCCCACGCCACGAAAGCAGAACTGGCCGAACGCGGCGCCCGCGCCCGGAGCCTCTGGGAAAAAAATTATCAGCATTACGCCGAAGAGGTCTATTCCCGGCAATATCGCCAACGACTGGAGACGCTGACTCGACATGACTAACCCCCCCCTGGTCTCCATCGTCATGCCGGCATACAACGCGGCCAGCACTCTTGCTGCGTCCGTTGATTCCGCGCTGGCGCAAACCTGGGAACACTGGGAATTGCTGCTGGTCGTGGATGCGGCAACCGACAACACCCTGGCCATTGCTGAAAGCTATGCCGCGCGCGATGAGCGCATCCGCGTGTTCGGCTGCAGCACCAATCAGGGCGTCGCCCAAGCGCGCAACGTGGCGCTGGATCACGCCCGGGGCGATTATCTGGCATTTCTGGATAGTGATGATCTCTGGATGCCGGAAAAACTCGCTGAGCAAGTCACGTTCATGGAACGCGAGGGCGTCGAGCTATGTTACGCCGCCTACCAGCGCTTCAATGAAGGTGGCCCTTTGAATATCGTTGTGCCGCCAGAACACGTCACTTATGAGCAACTGCTGCAAAGCAATGTGATTGCGAATTTGACCGGTATCGTCAAACGCCAGCGTGTTCTTGATCTGCGTTTCAAAAGCATCGGGCATGAGGATTATCTGTTTTGGCTCTCGGCGCTGCAACGCATCCCGCATGCCCGCCGTTTGCCTTTGACTCACCCGATGGCCCGTTACCGGGTGCAGCCTGAATCACGCTCTTCCAAGAAATTGCGCAACCTTCAATGGCAATGGCATATTTACCGCCATGAGCTTGGCCTGCCCGCCATCAAGAGCGCAGCGCTCATGGCGCATTACATTGTCAAAGCCTTGCGCAAACGCTCCGCGCCTCCCATTTTGCGTACGCCCCACTGACTCATGATGACAGGTCTATCAGCCCGCTTGCGCCGGCTAGCGGCGCGCCGAGAATTATCCAGTCTGATCTGGCTGGTGTCGGAAAAAGTGCTGCAGCTCGCGTTTTCCGCCATATCGGTAGGCCTGATTGCCCGCACGCTGGGCGTTCACGCTTTTGGCGAGTTTCAGTACGCGCTCGCCCTGCTGTTTGTTTTTTCTGCCATTGGCTTGATGGCCGGTTCTGAAACGGTCGCCCCGCAATTAGCCGCCAGTGACGATCCGGCCAGCCGCAGACGTTTGCTGGGCTCAGTCTTTGCCCTGCGGCTCTCGGTGGGGCTGCTGGCCTGCCTCGCCATGCTGGCCTGGGCATTTTTTTGCGAACCGGGCCCGCGCCAGCCCTTGTTGTTCATTCTCGCAGCCTCCCTCCTGGTCGCCGAGCCATTCAATACCCTGCGTTTAATCAGGGAAGTCAGTCAACATACCCGTGTCATTACAACGGTGCGGTTGCTGATTTCCTGCCTCAAATTGCTGTGCATCGCTGCGCTGTATTTTCTGGATGCGGGGGTCATTGGATTCATCGCCGTCTATAGCGCCGAGTACTTCATCATTGCCGCCTGCTATCTTTATGCGATTCGCGATGATGGCCCGCCATGGTTATGGCAGGCATCGCGGCACTGCATGGGCTGGCTGCTAAGCAAAGGCTTCGTCGTCTGGATCGGCGTCCTCGCCTTGATCATCATTCAGCGCCTGGATCGGATCGTATTGGAAACCCGTCTTTCCGCCACCTTGTACGGACAATATACGGCTGCGTTCGGACTATTGGACAGCGGCTGGTTTTTCGGCCCTGTCGCCATCGCAGCCCTGGCGCCTTCTCTGGTCTATCGCCGCCACTCGGCCACAGGCAAGGCCTCGCCCCTGTTCGTGCCAGCGCTTGTCCTGCTCAGCCTGGCGCTCACTGCCGGCATAGGCCTTTTCGCGCCCTTGTTCATTCCGCTGATTTACGGCAATGCTTTCGATCCAGCCATCAGCATCATCCGCCTTGGAGCGCTCATTCTGATTCCCGGATTCGCCGCGCTCAGCCTGGATGCCATCCTGATCCGCAGCGGGCTGCACTATGCCGTCACCCTGAAATGGGTGACGGGCCTGATCGTCACTGCACTGCTGTTGCTTCCCGATCTGCATCTTTCCTGGCAGCAAGGCCCACTGGCGGTGGGTTCAGGCTATGCCGTCAGTTTCCTGGTCGGCGCAGCGCTGCTTTACCGCTTGCGTCAGCCTTCGAAAAAGAGGGTTCAGGCATGAAAATCGTCCAGCTCTACGACAGCTATGTCACCAAAGGCGGGGTCGAGCGTGTTCTGGCGCTCTTGCTCAACGGCTGGACCGAACAAGGGCACGAAACGTCGCTCTTGGTGCGAGAAGGCCAGGTTTCGGATGTTTATCCGCTGGATGACCGTGTCCAGCGCTTCAGCCTGCAACACGCGCTGCAACCGCAACGGATGCAGCGCCTCGTGAACTATGCGCGCGACATCCCTGCCCTGCGGCGGCATGCCGCCATCCGCCAGGCCGACATTCTGATCGCCAACGGGCCATGGTGCGCGCTGCTCGCGGTGCTGGCCCTCAAAGTCATCCCTTCTCGCCAGCCGACACCATCACTCATTGTGTGCGATCACAATAATCCCGCTGCTTTTGGCAAACTGACCCAGGCTGCCGGGCGCCTGCTCTATCGCCATGCCGACTGCATCCTGTCCCTCACACAGACCCAGGCTATGCAGTACCAGGCGATCAGTCAGCGCATTACCGTGATCCCAAATCCGGTTTCCCTGCCGGCGCCAAGCCCAGCTTCCTGCATCCCGGACAATCAAGTACTGGCCGTCGGCAGACTGGCGCATCAAAAAGGCTTCGACGATTTGCTCAAGGCATGGGCGCAGGTTATCGCGCAACGCCCGGATGCCCATCTCACCATCATCGGCGAAGGCCCCGACCAGGCCGCCCTGCAAACTCAGGCCCGGTCCTTGTCGCTGACCCAGCATGTCAGCTGGCTGCCTTTTACCGACCGGATTTTCGAACACTATCAGCAATCGACCTTGCTGGCGGTCAGTTCGCGTTACGAAGGCCAGGGCCTGGTGTTGCTGGAAGCCCAGACCTACGGTCTGCCCATTGTTTCGTTCGACTGTGATTTCGGCCCGCGAGAAGTCATCAACAATCATCTGGATGGCATTTTGTGCGAACCCGCCAATCCTGATGCCCTGGCAGCGGCCTTGCTGGATCTTTTGAATGACCCTGCGCGCTGCGCAGCCATGAGACACAATGCAAGAAAAGCTGCCGAAAAATACGCGCTGCCTGATGTTCTTGCCAAGTGGAACCAGCTCTTCCAGCAACTCACACGCCCGCCCAAGATGCGATCCACCTAATATTACTTAGTCATTGATTGCTTCACTATTCCTATCGAACAGTTCAATACGCCGTCCCATGACATTATGAACTGCTGAGAGACCTACGAATTCGCTAACACATTACCTCTCATGAGCTCAGCCCGCCATCGTCGCCATAAGCGCCTGCACGAACAGATTCTGTTATCCCGCGGATTTTCCATACTGATCGGCTGGCTATTGGCTGTTCTATTGCCATTCGTAGTGTTCTGGTCCTGGCAGACTCTGCTGCAGCCCGATAAAGGTCAATTGACTGCCCTTATTGTCACGACCCTTGCCTATGCCTCCAGCCATCTGCTCAGCCTGCGCTTGCGGGCGGCTTACCCTGGCGGCCGCTCGGCAGCCTTCATTGCGCCCCAGGTGCTGATCCTTTACGGCCTCTTCGCGCTCTGTACTTTCATGCTGCAACTCCAGGTTTCGCGCTATCTGCTGATTGCCAGCGGCGCCTGCGCCATCCTGTGGCTGTACCTCGAATACACGCTGACCTATAAATCCATGTCCCTGAAACTGGCAGTCGTCCCGGGAGGCCGCTACACCAGCGAAATCCTGGCCATGGATGACATCAAGGCCATTCCACTGACTGTCCTCAAACTGGACCACCGCTATGACGGCGTCGTCGCCGACTTCCACCAGACCGACGATGCCACCCAGCGCTTCCTGACCCAATGCGCCTTGAACCGCACGGCCGTCTATGATGCGCGGCAAATATACGAATCCCTTTCCGGCCGCGTGGAAATCCATCGCATGTCTGAAAACAACATGGGTTCATTGCTGCCTTCCCCCATTTACGAACGCATCAAATTGGTCATCGACATTCTGGTCGTACTGGCGACCTTACCTATCGTTCTGCTTGTCGGCCTGATCACTGCCATTCTTATCAAACTTGAAAGTCCCGGCCCGGTCATATACAGCCAGACCCGAATTGGACAAGGCAATAAACCTTTTACCATCTACAAATTCCGCAGCATGCGATTTGACCGTGCCGCCCCGGAACAATTTGCCGATGAGGACGATCCCCGCATTACACGCATCGGCCGGGTCATTCGTAAACTCCGTATCGACGAACTGCCGCAGTTTTTCAATATACTTAAAGGGGATATGAGCCTGATTGGCCCGCGCCCCGAACAGCCCACCTTCGTCAAACAGTACGAGGAAATCATTCCGTTTTATAGCTACCGGCATATCGTCAAACCCGGAATCAGCGGCTGGGCACAAGTCAGGCAAGGCTACACAGCCAGCACGGATGAAACACAAATAAAAATCCAGCATGATTTTTATTACATCAAAAACTGTTCATTGACCCTGGACCTGATGATCGCGATCCTCACGGTCAGGATTATGCTGACAGGCTTCGGCGCCCGTTAAGACTATTCCGCATCTGACGCCGATAACGATTGATTATTTTTAAAAATCAATCGTTATCGTCAAAAAACCCGGCTTTTCTCGAAAATAAAGGCTATTTGAAGCCATCTGTCATAAGTAGCGCCTGCGCGACGGAGGCGTACATAGAGAAATCTATCCAGCTATGCCACAATCCTTGTTGATACACATAAGTCTCAACTAAATGCGCTCCTTGGATGGCTTTCATGACAGACACCCCGCTATCGCAAGAACTGCACGACGCCGCAGCTCAACTCGACCAATCCTCCTATGCTGCCCTCGCCCGCATGACGGGAGGGTTGTCTCCTGCGTCGATGCTGCTGGCGGCTTATGACTGGGGCTTGCACCTGGCCATGTCGCCAGGCAAGCAGCTCAGCCTGGGCGTGCTCGCGGCGCGGCAGTATTCCGACCTGCTCTGCACCCTGCCCCAGATGACTGGCGCCTGCGAGATTCAGTCCATTCCCCAGGACCGCCGGTTTTCTGCCGACGCCTGGCAACAGTGGCCCTACTCGTTCTGGCAGAAGCTGTTCCTGGCGCAACAGCAATGGTGGCAGGAAGCCACCACCGGCATACGCGGGGTCAGCAAGCACCATGAGAACGTCATCGCCTTTGCCGCGCGCCAATGGCTGGATGTATTTTCCCCCGGCAATCAGTGGCTGACCAACCCGGTGGTGCAACAGCAGACCCGCGAACAGGGCGGCGCCAATCTGTATCGCGGCATGATGCATTTGCTCGATGATATCGCCCGCCTGCGTAGCGATGAAGCGCCGGAAGGCGCGGAGAACTACATTCCCGGCAAGCAAGTGGCCGCGACGCCCGGCAAGGTGGTGCTGCGCAATCAGCTGATGGAGCTGATCCAGTATTCGCCCGCGACGCCCAAGGTATATGCCGAGCCGGTGCTGATCGTGCCCGCCTGGATCATGAAGTACTACATCCTGGATTTGTCGCCCGACAATTCGCTGATCAAGTACCTGGTCGATCAAGGCCATACCGTTTTCTGCGTTTCCTGGAAGAACCCCGGCACCGCCGAGCGCGATCTCGGCATGGACGATTACCTGCAAAGCGGTGTGTTTGCCGCCTTGACGGCGGTCAATGCCATTGTTCCCCAGCAGCGCGTCCATGCCGTCGGCTATTGCTTGGGCGGCACCTTGCTGGCGATTGCCGCGGCCGCCATGGCGCGCGACCAGGACGAGCGCCTGGCCAGCTTGACCCTGTTCGCCGCTCAGACCGATTTCAGTGAACCCGGCGAATTGAGCCTCTTCATCGACGAAAGCCAGGTCAATATGCTGGAAGCGCAGATGCGGGAAACCGGTTACCTCAAGGGCAGCCAGATGGCTGGCGCCTTCCAGATGCTGCGTTCCTACGATTTGCTGTGGTCCAAGATGGTGAACGACTACTTGCTGGGCGACCGCCGCGGCCTGAATGACCTGATGGCCTGGAACGCCGATGCCACGCGCATGCCCGCCCGCATGCACAGCGAGTACCTGCGCCGCCTGTTCCTTGACAATGACCTGGCGCATGGCCGCTATCCGGTCGGCAAGCGCCCGGTGGCTGTCAGCGATATTTCGCTGCCGATATTCGCCGTCGGCACAATGACCGATCACGTCGCGCCCTGGAAGTCCGTCTATAAGCTGCACCACCTGACGACGACAGAAATCACATTCGTGCTGACCAGCGGTGGCCACAATGCGGGCATCGTCTCGCCCCCCGGCCATCCCCGCCGCCATTATCAAATCGCCACGCATGCCCACGACGCGCCTTATCAGTCTCCGGAAGACTGGCAAGCCAGCGCGCCGCGCCAGGAAAGCTCCTGGTGGCCGGCATGGGAGCAATGGCTGGCCCAACACTCTGCCCAGACGCAGGTCAAGCCGCCGGCCATGGGCGCGGCCAAGGCCGGTTACCGGCCGCTGGAAGCCGCCCCCGGCCAGTATGTCCTGGAGAAATAGCATGCTCTCCAGCCACCTCGCTGGCAAAAAAGGCCTGATTGTCGGAATTGCCAATGACCGCAGTATCGCCTGGGGCGCAGCGCGCGCCATGCGTGCGGCTGGCGCGGAACTGGCCGTTACCTGGTACTCGGACAAAACCCTGCCGCATGTGGCGCCGCTGTTTGATGAACTAGAAACAGATTTCAGGCTGCCGCTGGATGTCGGCGATGCCGCGCAACAGCAGGCGCTCTTCGAGGCCGTGCGCGAGCGCTGGGGCCGCCTGGACTTTCTGGTGCATTCCGTGGCTTTCGCGCCGCGCGACGACCTGCACGGCCGCGTCCTGGACAGTTCCGCCGCCGGTTTTGCGCAAGCCATGGATTTGTCCTGCCATTCCTTCATCCGTCTGGCCCGCGATGCCGAGCCGCTGATGACACAAGGCGGCAGCCTCATGACGATCAGTTACCTTGGGGCCCAGGCAGTCATGCCCGGCTATGGCATCATGGGCCCCGTCAAAGCGGCGCTGGAAGCCAGCGTCCGTTATCTGGCCACGGAGCTGGGGCCCCGCGGCATTCGCGTCAATGCCGTCTCTCCGGGTCCGCTGGATACACGGGCAGCTTCTGGCATCTCAGGGTTCGATTCTTTGATCAAGGACAGTATGGAGCGCGCGCCGCTGCGGCATACTCTCGGTATCGAAGACGCGGGCGCCCTTTGCGCATTTCTCGCATCGGACGCAGCGCGCGCCATTTCCGGCAGCACGCTGTTTGTTGATAACGGTTTTCACATTCTTAATTGAGCCCCGCCAGGCGCGGCTCCGGATCAGAACTTTCCAGGCCCTACGTATGAACCAAAAGATCAGGAAATTCATTGTCCCCGTCGTACTGCTGGCCGTTGCCGGCGGTGCCTACTATGCCTGGCATGCCTCCCAGGATGCCGGCCCCGGCCCGGGCTTTGCCAAAGGCAACGGCCGGATCGAAGCGACAGAAATCGACGTTTCCACCAAACTGGCTGGCCGTGTCGAAAGCATTGAAGTCAACGAGGGCGACTTCGTGACCTCGGGCCAGCCTTTGGCCAGCATGCAAATCGACGTCCTGGAAGCCCAGCGCGACGAGGCCAAGGCCAATCTGCAGAAAGCCATCAATACCGTCGCCGGCTCCAAGGCGCAAGTGGCGGCGCGCGTCAGCGACAAACGGGCCGCCGAAGCTGCCGTGCTGCAACGCGAAAGTGAGCATCTGGCCGCCCGTCAACGCCTGAACCGTTCCGAAACACTGGCCCAGCGCGGCGCCACGTCGCGCCAGGAGCTGGATGACGACCGCGCCCGCGTGCGCAGCGCGCAGGCTGCCGTCGAGGCGTCCAAGGCGCAAGTCGCCGCAGCCGATGCCGCCATCGAAGCGGCACGGGCCCAGGTCGTAGGCGCCGAGTCGGCCGTGGTCGCCGTGCAGGCCACGATCGCCCGCATCGAAGCCGATATCAAGGACAGCCAACTGATTGCCCCGCGCGATGGCCGCGTGCAATATCGCGTCGCCCAGCCTGGCGAAGTGCTGGGCGCTGGCGGCAAAGTGTTGAATTTTGTCGATCTGTCCGATGTTTACATGACCTTCTTCCTGCCTGCGACAGACGCAGGCAAGGTCGCCCTGGGCTCGGAAGCCCGCATCATCCTGGATGCCGCTCCGCAGCTTGTGATTCCGGCCTCGGTGTCTTTCGTGGCCAGCACTGCCCAGTTCACGCCCAAGACGGTGGAAACGGCCAGTGAACGCGAAAAGCTGATGTTCCGCGTCAAGGCCCGCATCGACCCGGAATTGCTGCGCAAGCACCTGACGCAAGTCAAAACCGGCCTGCCCGGCGTCACCTGGGTCAAACTCGACAGCAATGCCCAGTGGCCTGAATCGCTGCAGGTCCGGCTGCCGGAGTAATCAATGCCGCAGCCTTCTCAATCCTCGCAGGGCGTTGCCGTCCGGCTGGCAAACGTCAGCCTGAACTATGGTGAAGTCTCCGCGCTGCGGGACTTCACGCTGGACATCCCCGCCGGCCTCATGATCGGCCTGATCGGCCCCGACGGTGTCGGCAAATCCAGCCTGCTGTCGCTGATTGCCGGCGCTCGCGCTGTCCAGCAGGGAACGGTGGACGTGCTGGGCGGCGATATGCGCAGCAAGGCCCACCGCGATTCGGTCTGCCCGCGCATTGCCTACATGCCCCAAGGCCTGGGCAAGAATCTGTATCCCACCTTGTCGGTGGAAGAAAACCTGCAGTTCTTCGCCCGCCTGTTCGGCCATAATGCGGCCGAACGCCGCCGCCGCATTGATGACCTGACGCGCGCGACCGGCCTGCACCCGTTCCTGGACCGCCCTGCCGGCAAATTGTCCGGCGGCATGAAGCAGAAGCTGGGGCTGTGCTGCTCGTTGATCCATGATCCCGACCTGCTGATTCTGGATGAACCTACCACCGGCGTAGATCCGCTGGCGCGCGCGCAATTCTGGGATCTGATCGCCCGCATCCGCACCGAGCGTCCCGGCATGAGCGTGCTGGTCGCCACGGCCTATATGGACGAGGCCCAGCGCTTTGACTGGCTGGTCGCCATGGACGGCGGCCAGATCCTGGCCACGGGCACCCCGAAAGAACTGCTGGCGCGCACCCATACCAAATCCCTGGAAGCCGCGTTTATCGAGCTGCTGCCAGAAGAGAAAAAACGGGATCACGCGCCTGTTGTCATCACGCCTTTGCAAGATGACGATAACGACGAAATCGCCATTGAAGCTAAAGACCTGACCATGCGCTTTGGCAAATTTGTGGCCGTCGATCATGTCAGCTTCCGGATTCGGCGCGGGGAAATCTTCGGTTTCCTAGGCTCCAACGGCTGCGGCAAATCCACCACCATGAAGATGCTGACTGGTCTGCTGCCGGCCAGCGAAGGCCAGGCCTGGCTGTTCGGCAATGAAATCGCCGCCAATGACATTGAAACCCGCCGCCGCGTCGGCTATATGTCGCAGGCCTTTTCGCTCTATGGCGAACTGACTGTCAGGCAGAATCTGGTATTGCATGCGCGGCTCTTTTCCGTTCCCGAAGCCGACATTCCTGCGCGGGTAGAGGAAAGCGCGGAGCGTTTCGCGCTGCAGGATGTCATGGATACCCTGCCGGAACAGCTTCCCCTGGGCGTGCGCCAGCGTCTGTCGCTGGCTGTCGCCATGGTGCACAAGCCTGAGCTGCTGATTCTCGATGAACCGACCTCGGGCGTCGATCCCGTTGCGCGCGACAATTTCTGGCGCCTGATGATAGAGCTGGCGCGCCGTGACCGCGTGACCATCTTCATCTCGACCCACTTCATGAACGAAGCCGAGCGCTGCGATCGTATGTCGCTGATGCACGCGGGCAAGGTGCTGGTCAGCGATACGCCTGCGGAGCTGGTGCGCAAACGCGGCTCGGCCACGCTGGAAGAAGCCTTTATTTCCTATCTGGTCGAAGCCATCGAGCAAAACGATCCGGCGCAAGCCAAGGCCGATGCCGCAGCGGAAAAAGACGCGCAGGCGGCGCAAGCAGGCGCCGCCGCGCCCGCCCTGGTGAGCGACACGCCCGCCACGGCCGCGCAGGCGCCCCAGAAGCACCAGGCCTTCAGCGTGAACCGCATGTTCAGCTATATGTGGCGTGAAATGCTGGAGTTGCAGCGTGACCCCTTGCGGGCCACGCTGGCGCTGCTGGGTTCATTGATCCTGATGTTCGTCATCGGCTTCGGCATCAGCATGGACGTCGAAGACCTGAAGTTCGCCGTGCTGGATCACGACCAATCCGGCTTGAGCCAGAATTACGCGCTCAACCTTTCAGGATCACGCTATTTCGTGGAGCAACCGCCACTGCGCGATTACGACGATGTCGATAAACGCCTGCGCAGCGGCGAACTGGCCCTGGCCATTGAAATCCCGCCAGGCTTTGCGCGCGATGTCAGCCGGGGCCAGCAAGTGGAAATCGGAGTCTGGGTCAACGGCGCCATGCCCTCCCGGGCGGAAACCGTCAAAGGCTACGTTCAGGGCATGCATATGTCCTGGCTGCAGCAACAGGCGCACGAGCGCCTGGGCATAGACTACGCCAGCGCCGCGTCGGTGGAAACCCGTTTCCGCTACAACCCGGACGTCAAGAGCCTGGTCGCCATGGTGCCTGCCGTCATTCCGCTGCTGCTGCTGATGCTGCCAGCCATGCTGACAGCGCTGTCGGTCGTGCGTGAAAAAGAATTGGGCTCCATCATCAACCTCTATGTCACGCCCGTCACCCGCGCCGAGTTCCTGCTGGGCAAACAGATACCCTATGTGGTGCTGGCCATGATCAGCTTCGTGCTGATGGTGATCTTCTCCATTGTGGTGTTCGATGTGCCGGTCAAAGGCGGCTTCTTGTCGCTCTCGCTGGCAGCGCTGATCTACTGCACGGCGGCCACGGGTTTCGGTTTGCTGGCCTCCACCTTCACGCGCAGCCAGATCGCCGCCATGTTTTTCACCATTATCGGCACGCTGATTCCCGCCATCCAGTTCGCTGGCCTGATCAATCCGGTCTCTTCGCTGGAAGGCTCGGGACGCATCATCGGCGAGTTGCACCCGGCCAGCTATATGCTGACCATCAGCCGCGGTATCTTCAACAAGGCGCTGTATCTCTCCGACTTGCAGCCCGAGTTCTGGACCATGGCCTTGTCCGTGCCCATCATTCTGGGTCTGGCCATCGCCCTGCTGAACAAACAGGAGCGTTGAAGGAAACCACATGCAAGGGCTGAAAAACATATTCCGGCTGGGCGTCAAGGAGCTCTGGAGCCTGGCGCGCGATCCGATCATGCTGGTGTTGATCGTCTATACCTTCACCGTGTCGATCTACTCCGCCGCCACCTCCATGCCGGAGAACCTCAACCACGCCTCCATCGCCATCGTCGATGAAGACAACTCCCCGCTGTCGGCACGTATTGCCTCGGCCTTCTACCCGCCGCAGTTCACGGCGCCGGGCATGATAGCCCCCCCGCAAATGGATGCTGCGCTGGATTCCGGGCAATACACCTTTGTGGTTGATATCCCGCCGAACTTCCAGCGCGATGTCCTGGCCGGGCTCAAGCCCGAAGTGCAGCTCAGCGTCGATGCCACCCGCGTCAGCCAGGCTTTTACCGGCAGCACTTACATCCAGCAGATCGTCCTGGCTGAAGTCAACGAGTTCCTGCAACGCTACCGTGGCGGCCAGACTCCGCCAGTGGATCTGGCCATGCGCATGCGCTTTAACCCCAGCCTGACGCCAGCCTGGTTCGGCGCGCTGATGCAGATCATCAATAACGTGACGATGCTCTCCATCATCCTGACCGGTGCTGCGCTGATCCGCGAACGCGAGCACGGGACGGTCGAACACTTGCTGGTCATGCCTGTCACCCCCTTGCAGATCATGCTGGCCAAGGTCTGGTCCATGGGGCTGGTTGTGCTGGTCGCCGCCGCGCTATCCCTGGTGCTGGTGGTCATGCAGCTGCTGAAAGTCCCGGTGGAAGGGTCGGTGCTGCTGTTCATCGCCGGCACGGCGCTGCACCTGTTCGCCACAACTTCCATGGGCATTTTCTTTGCCACCCTGGCCCGCAGCATGCCGCAGTTCGGGCTGCTGCTGATCCTGGCGCTGCTGCCGCTGCAGTTGCTGTCCGGGTCGATGACACCGCGCGAAAGCATGCCGCAATTCGTGCAGGACATCATGTACTTCGCGCCCAATACCCACTATGTGGAATTGAGCCAGGCCATTCTGTTCCGTGGCGCCGGGCTGGAAGTCGTTTGGCAACCCTTCCTGATGCTGTTCCTGATTGGTTGCGCGCTATTCGGGTTTTCGCTCAGCCGCTTCCGGAAAACCATTACCCGCATGGCCTGATACCGCCCCGTCTGTCTCTGCGCAACATGGTATCCGGGCGTGCTGAAATGCAATACAGTATTGATATAAGGCTAATCCAGCCGCCGTCACCGTTGCCCCCTTGGGCGGCTGACGGCGGCCCGGCAGTGTCCGTGCCGGTGCTTCCGGCCAGGACTTGCGCTTTGGCGCGTGGTTAATTTTCTGTTATGTCTCAATGAGGTCGAATCATGAGTGACGTTGCAATTCTCGCCGCATCCCGCACCGCCATCGGCGCCTTTCAGGGCGCCCTGAGCCACATCCCCGCCTATGAGCTCGGCGCAACGGTCATCCGACATCTGCTCGCCAAGACCGGCATCCCGGCCGAAGCCATCGACGAAGTCATTCTCGGCCAGGTGCTCGCCGCTGGCTCCGGCCAGAACCCGGCCCGCCAATCCAGCATCCACGCCGGCCTGCCAGTCGAAACCCCGGCACTGACCATCAATAAAGTCTGCGGCTCCGGCCTCAAGGCCGTGCACCTGGCGGCCCAGGCCATCCGCAGCGGCGACGCTGACCTGATCATCGCCGGCGGCCAGGAAAACATGAGCCTGTCACCCTACGTCGTCCCCAAGGCCCGCACCGGCCTGCGCATGGGTCATGCCCAAATGCTCGACAGCATGATTCAGGACGGCCTGTGGGATGCTTTCAATGACTACCACATGGGCATCACCGCCGAAAATCTGGTCGAGCGCTATGGCCTGACGCGTGAAGAGCTGGATCAGTTCTCTTACGACTCCCAGCAAAAGGCTGGCGCCGCCATCAAGGCCGGCCGCTTCAAGGACGAAATCGCGCCGGTGGAAATTCCGCAGCGCAAGGGTGACCCGGTACGCGTCGATACCGACGAGCAGCCGCGCCCTGAAACCAGCCTGGAAACGCTGGCCCGCCTGCGTCCGGCTTTCAAGAAAGACGGCACCGTCACGGCCGGCAATGCGTCCACGCTGAATGACGGCGCCGCCGCCCTGCTGCTGGCCAGCGCCAAAAAGGCCAAGGAACTGGGCCTGCCCGTCCTGGGCTGGATCAAGTCCTATGCCAGCGCTGGTGTTGACCCCTCCGTCATGGGCCTGGGCCCCGTGCCCGCAACGCGCAAAACGCTGGAAAAGGCCGGCTGGAAACTCGAAGACCTCGACCTGATCGAAGCCAATGAAGCCTTTGCCGCGCAATCGCTGGCCGTGTCGCGTGAATTGCAATGGGACGGCAGCAAGGTCAACGTCAACGGCGGCGCGATTGCGCTGGGCCACCCCATCGGCGCATCCGGCGCCCGTATCCTGGTCTCGCTGGTTCATGAAATGAACCGCCGCGATGCCAAGAAGGGCCTGGCGACACTGTGTATCGGCGGCGGCCAGGGCGTCGCCCTCGCCATCGAGCGCTAAGACGCAAAAAATCACCGGCCCTCGCCCTGGGCAGGCCGGTGACTCCCCCGCAAGGCTTGGTCCGGCCCTGCGCATCCCCCACATGCGCCGCCGGACTTCTTCAGCCGCCAGCAGGTATCCCCGCCCCGGCCCCCAGGCACGTCCTGGCGCTTCCGGGGCGTTTTATGTTCATTGCCTTCATGACCCTCACCCCCACGCCCGCCGGGCCGGATTCTGCCTCACGCCCATCACGTCCTCCGCGTCCGGTCTGGATCACCCTGCTGGTGGCCGCCGTGATGTTCATGGAGAACCTGGACGGCACCATCATCGTCACCGCATTGCCGCAGATGGCCCTCAGCTTCGGCGTTTCCGCTGTCGATCTGAACCTGGGCGTCAGCGCCTATCTGCTGACCTTGGCGGTCTGTATTCCCCCTAGCGGCTGGCTGGCCGGCCGCCTGGGCGCGCGGCGGGTCTTTTGCTGCGCCATCATCCTGTTCACGCTGGCTTCGCTCCTGTGCGCGCAGGCCAACAGCCTGCCGGAATTCGTCGCCATGCGAGTGCTGCAAGGCATGGGCGGCGCGCTGATGGTGCCTGTCGGCCGCCTGGTCGTCCTCAGCCATACGCCGAAACAGCAGTTGATTGCGGCCATCTCCATGATTACCTGGCCCGCCCTGATCGCTCCTGTGTTAGGCCCGCCCTTGGGCGGCTTGCTGGCCACTTACGCCTCCTGGCGCTGGATTTTCTATATCAACCTGCCCATAGGTTTGCTGGCGCTGCTGGCAGCCTACCTGCTGATTCCTGCCAGCCGCGCTGACCAGGCCCGCCCCTTTGATCTCTTCGGTTTCCTGGGCAGCGGCCTGGCCCTGCTAGGCCTGCTTTATGGCATGGAACTGGCCGGCATGGGCGCCAGCGCTGGCGCCATCCTGGCCTATCTAGCTGGCGGCGCCCTGCTGCTGGCGCTGACCGTCGCCCATTTGTCGCGCACCCGTCATCCGCTCATCAGCCTGGCGCCTCTGCGCATTCCCAGCTACGCTGTTTCGGTGCGCGGCGGCAGCTGCTTCCGGCTTGCCATCAATGCCCTGCCCTTTATTTTGCCCTTGATGTTTCAACTGGGCTTCGGCCTGAGCGCTGTTGAGGCCGGTATGCTGGTACTGGCGGTCTTCGCCGGTAATCTGTCGATGAAAATGTTCACGACACGCCTGCTGCACCGCTATGGTTTCAAACGCATCCTGGCCGTGAACGGAATATTCAATGTGCTGGCCTTGCTGGCCTGCGCCATGCTCAGCCCCGGCACGCCCACCGCGCTGATCATCATTGTGCTGTTTGTCAGCGGCCTGTGCCGTTCCATGCAATTCACCGCCATCAATACCCTGGCCTTCGCCGACGTGCCCTCCGACCAAATGGCGGCCGCCAACACACTGGCCAGCACCATTCAGCAAATGGCGCTGGGGCTGGGCATTGCTTTCGGCGCTATTTGCATACGCCTGGGCGACTGGCTGCAAACCGCCCTGGCCCCGCGCTTTCCCGCCTGGGAACATGTCCCTGCCCTGAGCTACCGCTTTGCACTGGCCTGCATCGCGCTAGTGGCCATGGCGGGCGTCGTGGATGTCATGCGGATGGCCGCGGGCAGCGGCGAGCATCTGCGCCAGCGCCCGGCCAAATAAAGAGCCTGCTTAAAGAGCCTATCTAAAGAGCCTGCGGCGCCCCAGCCTAGCACTCAGCGGAACGCTTTTTCCTTGAGGGTTTTCAAAGCATCGCGCGCCGCAGCAGCCTGTTCGAACTCCAGGTTGCGCGCATGCTCCAGCATGGCTTTCTCCAGACGCCGGATTTCCTGCGCCAGGCTTTTCTCGTCCTGGGGAATACCGGCCATTTCGTACGCAGGCGCCGTGTCCAGCTCTTTGCTGGACGACATGACGCCATCAATCATTTCGCGCACCGCCTTCTGAACGCCCCTGGGCTCGATCCCGTGCTCAGCGTTATAGGCCACCTGCCGCTCCCGGCGGCGTTCGGTTTCACCTATTGCCCGATGCATGGAATCCGTCACCCGGTCAGCATAGAGAATCGCCCGCCCGTTCAGGTTACGCGCCGCCCGGCCTATGGTCTGGATCAGGCTGCGCTCAGAGCGCAGGAAACCTTCCTTATCGGCATCCAGAATGGCGACCAGCGACACCTCCGGGATATCCAGCCCTTCGCGCAGCAAGTTGATCCCGACCAGCACATCGAAAATCCCCAGGCGCAGATCCCGGATGATTTCCACCCGTTCCACGGTGTCGATATCCGAATGCAGGTAGCGCACCTTGACGCCATTTTCCGTCAGGTATTCGGTCAGCTCCTCTGACATGCGCTTGGTCAGCGTCGTGACCAGCACCCGGTCGCCCTGATTGACGCGCAAACGGATTTCCCCCAGCAGGTCATCGACCTGCGTCATCGCGGGACGTACCTCCACCACCGGGTCCACCAGGCCAGTAGGACGCACCACCTGTTCGACAACATTGTCGGACGAGCCGTTTTCATAGGGCCCCGGGGTGGCGGAGACAAACACGCACTGACGCATGCGCGCTTCGAATTCATCCATTTTCAGCGGCCGGTTATCCAGCGCCGAAGGCAGGCGGAAGCCGTAGGTCACCAGGGTTTCCTTGCGCGAACGGTCGCCCCGGTACATGCCGCCAAGTTGGCCCATCATGACGTGGCTTTCGTCAATGAACATCAGCGCATCGGCAGGCAGGTAATCAATCAGCGTCGGCGGAGGGTCTCCCGGCGCCGCGCCGGACAAATGCCGCGAGTAGTTTTCAATGCCCTTGCAGAACCCCAGCTCCTGCAACATTTCCAGATCAAAGCGGGTGCGCTGCTCCAGCCGCTGGGCTTCCACCAGCTTGCCGTCGGCCACAAAGAAAGCCAGGCGCTCCTTGAGCTCCTGCTTGATCGTTTCAATGGCGCGCAAGACTGTTTCACGCGGCGTCACATAGTGCGAACCGGGGTAAACCGTGAATCGCGGCGTTTTCTGGCGCACCCGGCCCGTCAGGGGATCAAACAGTTCCAGGGTTTCGACCTCATCGTCGAACATGCTGACGCGCACCGCCAGCTCCGCGCTTTCCGCCGGAAAGATATCTATCGTATCGCCGCGCACCCGGAACACGCCGCGGGTAAATTCCGCATCATTGCGCGTGTATTGCATGGCCACCAGGCGTTCCAGGATTTCACGCCTGCCGATGCGGTCACCCGTGCGCAGAACCAGTACCATGGCGTGATAATCGCCAGGGTTGCCGATACCGTAAATACACGACACCGTTCCCACAATGACCGTATCCCGGCGCTCCAGCAGGCTTTTCGTGGCCGACAGACGCATCTGTTCGATGTGCTCATTGATGGCCGAGTCTTTCTCGATGAACAGATCCCGCGAAGGCACATAGGCTTCGGGCTGGTAATAATCGTAGTAGGACACGAAATATTCCACCGCATTGCGGGGAAAGAATTCCCGCATCTCGGCGTACAACTGCGCCGCCAGCGTCTTATTGGGCGCCAGCACCAGCGCGGGACGCCCCATGCGCGCGATGACGTTGGCCATCGTGTAGGTTTTTCCTGAGCCCGTCACCCCCAGCAATGTCTGGCGCATCAGGCCGTCATTGGCCCCTTCCACCAACGCGTCGATGGCCGCAGGCTGGTCGCCTGCCGGCGGATACGGTTGGTGCAACAGAAAGGGGCTGCCCGGGAAACGCTGGAACACGCCCTCCCCGCCATGGGTAACCCCGCTATTTTCGCTGCCCTCACCACCAGGCCGCGTTGAAAAATCATCGGAAGAGGCCGCTGTGCTCATGCTAGACTTTTAAGTCGGGGAAAACGCTACATTATCCCTGTCACGCATCACTGCGTCCATCTTCTCTATTCTCCCTTCCATCATGAGTTCACTTTTCGCATCCGTTGAAGTCGCGCCGCGCGACCCTATCCTGGGTCTGAACGAACAGTTCGCTGCGGACACCCGTCCCAACAAAGCCAATCTGGGCGTTGGTGTCTATTACGACGACAAGGGCCACCTGCCCCTGCTCAACTGCGTCAAGCAAGCCGAGGAAGCCCTGACCGCCAAGGCTGCCGCACGCGGCTACCTGCCCATCGACGGCCTGAGCGACTACAACAGCGGTGTGCAGAAGCTGCTGTTTGGCCGTGATTCCCCGCTGCTGACGTCCGGCCGCCTGGTCACCGCCCAAGCCCTGGGCGGCACCGGCGCGCTGAAAATCGGCGCCGATTTCCTGAAAGAACTGTTGCCCGATTCGCCAGTCGCCATCAGTGACCCAAGCTGGGAAAACCACCGCGCGCTGTTCACCCGCGCCGGCTTCCCGGTCGTGACCTACCGCTACTATGACGCCGCGACCCACGGCCTGGACTTCGAAGGCATGAAGGCCAGCCTGCGCACCCTGCCGGCGCGCACCATCGTGGTGCTGCACGCCTGCTGCCACAATCCGACCGGTGTCGATCCCTCGCTGGCCCAGTGGAGCGAAATCGCCGATATCGCCAAGGAAAAAGACCTGGTTCCTTTTCTGGACATCGCCTATCAAGGCTTCGGCGACAGCCTGGAAGAAGATGGCGCGGTCGTGCGCCTGTTTGCCAACAAAGGGCTCTCGCTCTTCATCAGCTCTTCGTTCTCGAAGTCATTCTCGCTGTATGGCGAGCGTGTCGGTGCCCTGACGATGGTCGCTGCCAACAGTGACGAAGCCAAGGCCGTGCAAAGCCAGATCAAGCGCGTCATCCGCACGAACTACTCCAACCCGCCCACCCATGGCAGCCGCGTGGTCGCGACCGTGCTGGGTGACACCAAGCTGTTCGCTGAATGGGAACAGGAACTGGCTGGCATGCGTGACCGCATCCGCGCCATGCGTACCCAATTGGTGGACAAACTGGCTGAGGCTGGCGTGCCGGGCGATTTCAGCTTTGTGAAGGCCCAGCGCGGCATGTTCTCCTACTCCGGCCTGAATGCCGAGCAGGTCGAAAAACTGCGCGCCGAGCATGGCATCTACGCTGTCAGCAGCGGCCGCATCTGTGTGGCTGCGCTCAACAGCGGCAATATTGACACCGTTGCCAACGCGATTGCCGCCGTCATCAAGGGCTAAAGCGCAAACCAAGACCGGCCAGCCTCACAATGAAGCTGGCCGTTTCATGCAACAGCCCTGCTGATTTGCACAGCCCCCCTAAGCCTGGATCTTGATCCCGGCTTAGGGGGCTTTTTACATGGCGCAGCGCGCTTGGCTGCCCCAGCCCAAGGCGGCGCAAGGGCTGACACTCTGGCTAAACACCAGGGCTAGCGCGCATGCGCTTTCATCCCTGCTCAGGCAACGCGGCGCGTACCCGCCGCACAGGAAGGCGCCATCCGAAATTCATCCCGGCCACCGCCAACAGAATGCCCAGCGCCCCTGCCAACTGCAAGCCGCCCAGCCGGTGGCCGAATGCCCAGGCATCTACCCCTACCGCCATCACCGGATAAATAAAAGACAGCGCGCCGACCAGCGCCGTGGATATTTTCTGCAAGGCGCCATAAAGCAGCGTGGACATTAACCCCGTATGCACAAAGCCCAGCATCAGCAGCAATCCCCAGGTCGCCCCGGCCCCGCTGCCCTCAGGCAATTGCATGGCCGGCCAAAGCAATAGCACCCCCGCCCCCATCAGGATCAACACACACAGATGCGGCGGCACATCCTTGAGCCGTTTCGTTATTGCCGCCGCCATGGCATAGAAAAAAGCCGCAGCCAGCGCCAGGGCAATCCCGCCCAGGTAAGTCGGGGAAGCCTCTGCCGCCTGCCGCCCGCCTGCCACCATCAACAGCACCCCGAAAAAAGCCAAGACCAGCCAGCCCAATTGGCGCATGCCCAGCTTTTCCCCAAAGAAAACAGCGCCCAGCGCCACCAGCATGAAAGGCTGGGTGTGATAAGTAATGGTTGCCACCGCAATCGACGAATGGGAATACGCTGAAAACAGGCAATACCAGTTCGCCACCAGCGCCACGCCCCCCAGGGCCGCCCATGCCGCCTTGCGCCGGCCCGGCCAACAGCCGCGCAACAGCCCCAAACCTGCGCAAGCCAGCAGCATCGCCAGCCCGCCCAGCGCGCAACGCCAGAAAACCACTGCCATCACCGGCATGGCGGTTTCAATCACCAGCCAGCCTATCGTGCCTGAAATCAGCATGGCCACCGTCATTTCGGCCACGCCTTTTGTTCTCGTATCCATCATTCCTCTCGCCAGGCATCGCTGGCATACCGCGCCGCCGTGCTCGTCCGTGTTTGCTGTTCAGTAAAAAAAACAGATGGACGATATAATGATCCAAAGATCATCAGTTCGTCAAATAGAACATTTGTTTGTTATATCGAACAATACGATGGCAATGCCGCCAACAAGATAGAGAATTGCCGTGCCAGAATCCCCGTTTTCCACGCCTATCGCCATTCTCTCCGCGTCTTTACGCCGTGAACGCGAACGCATGGGCCTATCCGTGTCGGAACTGGCCAAACGCGCAGGCGTGGCCAAATCTACCCTGTCCCAGATTGAGGCCGGTGTCGGCAACCCGGGCCTGGAAACGCTTTGGGCCCTGGCCATGGCGCTGGAAATACAGGTCACCCGCCTGATTGCGCCCGCACGCCCGCCCATACAGGTTCTGCGCGCAGGAGAAGGCATGGCGCTGGCCTCGGAAGAGGCCAATTATGTCGCTACCCTGCTGGCAGTGTGCCCGGCCGGCATGCAGCGCGATATGTACCGGCTGGTGGCGCAACCTGGCACCCCCAGGGTTTCCATTCCCCACCCGCCCGGCACCGCTGAGCATGTCGTCATCTGCCAGGGACGCGCGCGGGTCGGCCCGCTGAATCAAACGGTCGAACTGGGTCCGGGCGATTACGCCAGCTATCCCGCTGATGAAACCCATATTTTTGAAGCGCTGCTCGAAGATACCAGCGCCGTCATGCTGATGGAACACCCCTGACAGAGTGTGCCGATCAGGATCCCCCTAATCATGCTACCGGCCTGGCATATCCCGGGCCGTCCCGGCTTCATCAGGCCACGCGGTATCAGGCTATACAGCATCAGACCAATCAGCATCAGACCGCCGAGCATCAGGCAAGCAAACGCAGTATGTCCTCGACATAGCGTACTGACAAAGGCTTGAGCACCCGTTGCAGTTCGCAGAATACCCGGCGTGCCGCAATGCCCTGCCATTCTGCGGGCAAGAGTTCCGGTGGCAGGCCTGGGTCCAGAAAGGGCAAGCGCCGCCATTGCGTTACCATCGGGATATAGATTTTGAAGGCTTCCTGCAACGTTTGCGTATCCTCACGGATATTCCCCAGCCAACGTTCGCTGAGCGGGCCAAACGCCTGCACAAAAGCCAGGTACTCGTCTTCCAGGGCATCCAGATTCCACCATTGCGCCACTTTCAGACGCAAATCGCCCAGGCCTGCCGGCTCCGCCACAAAGAAATCCACATACGGCCATAGCTCATGCTCGCGGATATATTCCAGCGCTTCGGCCTGCACGCGCACTGGCGCAATCCCCAGACCCGGCGCGACGTTGCCAAACCCCATGCGCGCCAGTCCTGCCCGGATCTTGTGGCGGTTTTTACGCTCACTTTCCGGCACCGAATAAGACACCAGCAGCCATGGATCCGCCACGCCCGCTGTCCGCGGCGCGAAAATCCGCTCATCGCCCGCCAGCATATGCGGCTCCAGCGCTTCGGCCAGCGCATAGCCGCTAGCGCCCCCCGCCTTGCGGCTGAGCAACACCCCCCTTTTCTTCAGGCGTGAAATAGAGGAACGCACACTGGTAGGCTCATAGCCCAACTCCGAGAGCAAACGCACCAGCGCCGCAACAGGAATGGCTTTCCCTGCGGGACGGCCATACAGGCCGAACAGCGTGACGACATAACGGTGGTGCGCAGGCTGCTCATGCCCGCCAGGCTCTCGTCCGGCAATAATTTCGTCGATAGCGCTAGACACCTTCAACTCCCTTTCAAGGTACGGGCCCGCACGCGGCAGCCGCGCGCCGGGCAACGCCTGCCGCATGCCCGCCGGCCGGGTGCGGATCCGGGCGCACGATGCAAAAACCCCAGCGGCCGGAATCTCTCCAGCCGCTGGGGCGTCTATACCGCGTAGCCGGTCCGGCGCGCTCAAAGCAGCACCGGAACACGGCAGGCAGACCTTACTGGGCAGCGCCCGGCGCAGCCGGACCGCCTTGTTGCTCGATACCGCCGATGGCCTTCACCGACAGGCGCAGACGGCCCTTTTCGTCGGCTTCGATGACCTTCACACGCACCGCCTGGCCGACCTTCAGCACATCATTGATGTTGGCGATACGGTAGTTGGCGATCTCCGAGATATGCAGCAGGCCGTCGCGGCCCGGCAGCACTTGCACGATGGCGCCGAAGTCCAGCAAACGCAGCACGCTGCCTTCGTAGGTTTGGCCGACTTCAACATCCGCCGTGATCTCTTCGATGCGGCGCTGAGCTTCCTTGGCGCGATCCAGATCGGCGCTGGAAATGGTGATGTTGCCATCATCCGAAATGTCGATCTGCGTACCGGTTTCTTCGGTCAGCGCGCGAATCGTGGCGCCGCCCTTGCCGATCACATCACGGATTTTTTCCGGATTGATCTTGATCTGCAGCATGCGCGGCGCGAACGTGGACAGCTCCTGGCGCGAACCGCCCAGCGCTTCCTTCATCTTGCCCAGGATATGCAGGCGGCCTTCGCGGGCTTGAGCCAGCGCCACTTGCATGATTTCCTTGGTGATGCCCTGGATCTTGATGTCCATCTGCAGCGCGGTCACACCATTTTCGGTACCGGCTACCTTGAAGTCCATGTCGCCCAGATGATCTTCGTCGCCCAGGATGTCCGTCAGCACGGCAAACTTGCCGCCATCCAGAATCAGGCCCATGGCCACACCGGCCACGTGATCCTTCACCGGCACGCCCGCATCCATCATGGCCAGCGAACCGCCGCAAACCGATGCCATCGACGAAGAACCGTTGGACTCGGTGATTTCCGACACCACGCGAATGCTGTACTGGAAGTCTTCATGCGCCGGCAGCAGCGGAATCAGCGAACGCTTGGCCAGACGGCCGTGGCCGATTTCACGGCGCTTGGGCACACCCACGCGGCCCGTTTCGCCGGTGGCGAACGGAGGCATGTTGTAGTGGAACATGAAGCGGTCACGGTACTCGCCCATCAGCGCGTCGATGATCTGCTCGTCTTGCTTGGTGCCCAGCGTGGCGACAACCAGCGCCTGCGTTTCACCTCGGGTGAAGAGCGCGCTGCCGTGCGCGCGGGGCAGCACGCCCAGGCGGACACTGATCGGACGCACGGTACGCGTATCGCGGCCGTCGATGCGCGGCTCGCCGCTCAGGATCTGCGAACGCACCAGGCTGGCTTCCAGATCGAACAGCACGTTTTCAACTTCCACGCTGTCGGGCACGCTGGTGCCGGCCTGAGCAGCCTGCTCAGCCAGCTTGGCATGCACATCGGCATACACTTCGCGCAGTTGCGCCGTACGCGCCTGCTTTTCACGGATCGAATAGGCTGCTTTCAGGCCGCTATCAGCCACCGCCGACACTGCAGCGATCAGGGCTTCATTGCGCGGCGCTGCTTGCCAATCCCACTCGGGCTTGCCAGCATCTTCCACCAATTCATGGATGGTGTTGATAACAGCCTGCAGCTGCTCGTGGCCATAGACCACGCCGCCGAGCATGACTTCTTCGCTCAGTTGCTGGGCTTCAGATTCCACCATCAGCACGGCATTTTCGGTACCGGCCACAACGAGGTCCAGCGCCGAGGTCTTGAGCTGGCTGGCAGTGGGGTTCAGCACATAATTGCCGTCGATGTAACCGACGCGCGCGGCACCGATCGGGCCGTTGAACGGAATGCCCGAGATGGCCAGCGCGGCGGATGCGCCGATCATGGCAGCGATATCCGGGTCGATTTCAGGATTGACCGAAACCGTGTGGATGATGACCTGGACGTCGTTGTAGAACCCTTCCGGGAACAGCGGGCGCAGCGGACGGTCGATCAGGCGGGAAGTCAGCGTTTCCTTTTCGGAGGGCTTGCCTTCGCGCTTGAAGAAACCGCCGGGAATGCGGCCAGCCGCATACGTTTTTTCGATGTAATCGACGGTCAGGGGGAAGAAATCCTGGCCAGCCTTGGCCTTGCGCGCGGCAACAACAGTCGCCAGCACCACGGTATCTTCGATGGAAACCAGCACGGCGCCGGAAGCCTGGCGGGCGATTTCACCCGTCTCCAGCACCACCGTATGCTGACCGTACTGGAACGACTTGGTCACTTTATTGAACATTGTCTATGAATCCTTGCTAGATAAAAAATGCCTTTGCCGCCGGCCCCGCTGCCCGCTTACTGCTCACCAGAACAGCGTTACAGCCCGGCACCAGCCCGACAGTAAAAAAACCGTGGGCGATGCCGACCAAGTAGCGCAGCCGACCACCCCGCAATGGAACTGGGGGCCAAACCCCCCGGTAAACTAAGAAATTAGCAGGACAAAACGTGAAAGAAAG
>NZ_JBQEKA010000004.1:87266-107915 GCF_052103615.1 Kerstersia sp.
CCCTCACCGCGTCCCCCCCCGCCCCCCCCCCCAACAAAAAAAAACCGGGGCCGAGCCTGCGCATTTCGCGCTGCATCGCCCACGGTCGGCATCATGGGGAACCAGCCCCGTTGACTTCGATCACTTGCGCAGACCGAGCTTTTCGATCAGGGCGCGGTAAGCGTCAGGGTTGCGGCCCTTCAGGTAGTCCAACAGCTTGCGGCGACGGCTGACCATGCGCAGCAGGCCGCGGCGCGAGTGGTGATCCTTCACGTGTTCCTTGAAGTGGCCCGTCAGCTCGTTGATGCGAGCCGTCAGCAGTGCCACTTGCACTTCGGGGGAACCCGTGTCGCCCTGGGCGCGCTGGAATTGCGAAACGATTTCGGATTTCTTGATATCTGCGACAGACATGATTTATTCCTCTCGGACATGCGCCAGGACCGAGGTGCCCTGGCGTGGGCTGAAAAAATGCGCACCCGCACCGGTCATGCGACCCACTGCGTCGTACTAACCAGAACGGCTGCGCCACACAATTAAATACGTTTTCCGTATAGCCGCTAATAATAACCCATATCGGCCGAAACTGTCGCGCCGCATCGGCAGCAACCCAAGAAAAGATGTCGCGCCCGCACGGCATATGCCATCCCGCCTGCGCCATCTGTGCTGCGCGCGCCACGTTGCCGCAAGAAAACCGCAAACGAGGCACAATAACAACTCTATCGTTCCACCCACCGCAATTCTGAACATCCAATGCGCCTGTCCCGCGCACAGGAAAAGCCGACAGCCATGCACACCGATCGTATCCGCTTTCGCCGCCTTGCCCGTTTCAGCCTGCCGCTGACGCTGGCCACTGTTCTGCTGGGCGCCTGTTCCACCCCCATGACCCTGCCCGCCGACACCACGCTCGGCAACGCGACCGCCACCCTGGGCGCGCCCAGCAGCTCATGCCCGCTGCCCGATGGCGGCGTGCGCGCCGTCTGGTCACAGCAGCCGCAAGGGCAATATGCCTGGGCCATGGATTTCAGCGCCGACGGCCGCTTATTGAAGCGCGAACCCGTGCTGACCAATGAATCCTTCGAGCGCCTGCGTAGCGGCACCTGGACACAAGAAGATGTCACTTGCGCCTTTGGCCCGCCCGCCAGGACTGGCTGGGTGGGGCTGCCATCGCTGCGCGAACAGGTATGGGGCTACCGCTACCGCGAGGATGGCGTCTGGAACTCCGTGATGTATGTCTTTTTTGGCATGACGGGCGAAAAAGTGACGCGTTTCTACCCCGGCCCCGACCCGCGCTTCGAAGACACCTCGCCCTGGAATTATTTTGATTTCTAAGCCTGGCGGCATCTGAAACGCACAACTGAAAAGAAAAAGGGGCTAACGCCCCTTTTTTCATGTCATGCCGGCAATCAGCTTTCGCGGCGGCCGGAACTCAGGCGCCGCAGACGCTGCCAGCGCCACAACCAGATCACCCAGCCGGACAGGCCATACACGACAAAAAAGCCGAACAAGGCAACCGGAGGATCGCTGGAAATAAAGACAAAGCCCGCCACAAAGACCGAGATCACCCAGAACGGCACGCTGCGGCCTATCATCACCGACTTGCCGCTATAAAACGGCGCATCCGTCACCATCGTAATGCCGGTATAGAGCGTCAGCCCGAAGCTGATCCAGGCCAGACTCTCCGGCGCAATTGCCAGCTTATTGTCCACCACCAGCCAGATGAAACCCGCCACCAGCGCCGCTGCCGCCGGGCTGGGCAAGCCCTGAAAGAAACGTTTATCGACGACGCCGATATTGGTATTGAAACGCGCCAGCCGCAAGGCCGCGCCCGAAACGTACACAAAGGCGGCCAGCCAGCCCCAGCGCCCAAGATCATGCAAGGCCCATTCGTACATCACCAGCGCCGGCGCAATGCCGAACGAGGCCATGTCAGACAGCGAATCGTATTGCTCTCCGAATGAGGACTGGGTATTGGTCATGCGCGCCACGCGGCCATCCATGGCATCGAATACCATGGCAACGAAAATGGCAATCGCCGCCGCTTCGAAATGGCCGCCCATGGACTGGACAATCGCATAGAAGCCGGCAAACAAATTGGCCGTGGTAAAGGCGTTGGGCAACAGGTAAATGCTGCGGTGTCGATGATCGGCATCACGAAAACGCAGGTTCGGCATAAGCTAGGGTTTTCCGTTGGTTCAAATGGCAGAGGCGGCCACAAAAGATGAGGGGCAATACATTCCAGGCCCCCGTCACACCGCCGCCGCAGACGAAGATTAACCGAATACCCGCCAGCATGGCGAGCCATCCTGATCCGGATGCCGGAAACAACAGGGGCGCAAACCGGTGACCCGGCTTGCGCCCCGCGAGGATCCGCCTGGCCCGGCCCCTGCCTTCAGGGCCGGCTCAGGCATGAGCGGATCCGCTTAGTTCTTCGACTGGTCAACCAGCTTGTTCTTCGCGATCCAGGGCATCATGGCGCGCAGCTTGCCGCCCACTTCTTCGATCTGCGATTCGGCGATGATGCGGCGGCGAGCCGTCAGCGATGCAGCGCCAGCCGCATTTTCCAGGATGAAGCGCTTGGCGTAATCACCCGTCTGGATGTCCTTCAGGGCCTGACGCATGGCAGCGCGCGAGCTTTCGTTGACCACCTTGGCACCGACCTCGTACTCGCCGAATTCGGCGTTGTTCGAGATGGAGTAGTTCATGTTGGCGATGCCGCCTTCATAGATCAGGTCAACAATCAGCTTCAGCTCGTGCAAGCACTCGAAGTAAGCCATTTCGGGCGCGTAACCCGCTTCCACCAGGGTTTCAAAGCCCATGCGGATCAGTTCCACGGTACCGCCGCACAGCACGGCTTGTTCGCCGAACAGGTCGGTTTCGGTTTCTTCGCGGAAGTTCGTTTCGATGATGCCGGCACGGCCGCCGCCGTTGGCGCTGGCGTAGGACAAAGCGATATCACGCGCCGAACCGGAATTATCCTGGTGCACGGCGATCAGGTGGGGCACGCCGCCGCCCTGGGCGTAGGTGCCACGCACCGTATGACCCGGCGCCTTGGGCGCCACCATGATGACGTCGATGTCCTTGCGCGGCACGACTTGGCCGTAATGAACGTTGAAGCCGTGGGCAAAGGCCAGCGCAGCGCCGGACTGGATGTTGTCGGCCACGGATTCCTTGTACACCTGAGCGATGTTTTCGTCAGGCAGCAGCATCATGACCACATCGGCAGCGCGCACGGCATCGGCCACTTCCTTGACGTCCAGACCGGCGTTGACCGCCTTGTTCCAGGACGCGCCGCCCTTGCGCAGGCCGACCACGACTTTGACGCCGGAGTCATTCAGGTTTTGCGCGTGGGCATGGCCCTGCGAACCGTAACCGATGATCGCAACAGTCTTGCCCTTGATGAGGGACAGATCGGCGTCCTTGTCGTAGAAAACTTTCATGTGTATCTCCTGAGGAATTCTTTGGAATGCAATTAATCAATTCGGAATGCGCCCGGCCCCCTGGCCCGGCGCAGGGATCAGACTTTCAGTACCCGTTCGCCCCGGCCGATGCCGGACACGCCAGTTCTGACAGTCTCAAGAATGGCACTGCGGTCCAGCGCGTCGATGAACGCCTGGATTTTTTCCTGCACACCGGTCAGCTCGATGGTGTAGCTCTTATCGGTAACGTCGATAATACGGCCGCGGAAAATGTCAGCCATGCGCTTGACCTCTTCACGCTCCTTGCCTACCGCACGCACCTTGATCAGCATCAGTTCGCGCTCGATATGCGGGCCTTCATTGAGGTCCACCACCTTGACGACGTCGATCAGGCGGTTCAGGTGCTTGGTGATCTGTTCGATCACAGCATCCGAACCCGCCGTCACCAGCGTCAGACGCGACAGCGTCGGATCTTCCGTGGGCGCCACCGTCAGCGTCTCAATGTTGTAGCCGCGGGCGGAAAACAGGCCGACCACGCGTGACAGCGCGCCAGGCTCGTTTTCCATCAGGACGGAAATCACGTGTTTCATATCAGCCACCTCACAGATCTTCGGAACCCAGCAGCATTTCGGTCAAGCCCTTACCGGCCTTGACCATCGGCCAGACGTTGGCGCCGCGATCCGTGATGAAGTCGAGGAACACCAGCCTGTCCTTGGCCGCAAACGCTTCACGCAGCGCGGGACGAACATCCGCGGGCTTGTCGATGCGCATGCCGATGTGGCCATAAGCCTCCACCAGTTTGACAAAGTCCGGCAGCGAATCCATGTAGGACTCGGAATAGCGCGAGCCGTAATCCAGCTGTTGCCATTGCCGCACCATGCCCAGGAACCGGTTGTTCAGGCAAATGATCTTGGGGGTGTAGCGATACTGCCTGCAGGTCGCCAGCTCCTGGATATTCATCTGGATGGAGCCTTCACCGGTAATGACCGCCACATCGGCCCCGGGATGCGCCGCCTGCACGCCCATGGCATACGGCAAGCCCACACCCATGGTGCCCAGCCCGCCGGAATTGATCCAGCGGCGCGGTTCATTGAAGTGGTAATACTGCGCTGCCCACATCTGGTGCTGGCCTACGTCCGACGTCACGAAGGCATTGCCGCCGGTTTCTTCCCACAACTGCTCCACCACATATTGCGGACGGATCAGCTCATCGGAAAGCTCGTACTTCATGCACTGGCGCGCGCGCCAGCCTTCGATCTGCTGCCACCACTTGTCCTGCGACGGGCGGCGTGTTGTCGGTGCCAGTTCCTTGAACTGGGCGATCATTTCCTGCAGCACATCCTTGACGTTGCCGACGATGGGCACATCCACTTTGACACGCTTGGAGATCGACGACGGATCAATGTCAATGTGAATGATCTTGCGGGCGTTCTGCGCGAAATGCTTGGGGTTGCCAATCACACGGTCATCAAAACGCGCGCCAATGGAGATCAGCACATCACTGTGCTGCATCGCCATATTGGCTTCGTATGTGCCGTGCATGCCGGGCATGCCGACGAACAGCCCCTCATTGGCCGGGAATGCGCCCAGGCCCATCAAGGTGCTGGTCAGCGGCGCGCCAACCAGGCCGGCAAACTCGCGCAGCTCGGCGCTGGCATCGGACAACACCACGCCGCCGCCGGTGTAAAGCATGGGGCGATCGGCAGCCAGCAGCATCTGCACAGCTTTCTTGATCTGCCCCTGATGCCCTTTCACCACTGGCGCATAGGAACGCATCTTGACCTCGCCCTTGAGCGGCGCATAGCGCGCCCGGGCAACCGTCACGTCCTTGGGGATATCCACCAGCACGGGGCCGGGACGGCCGGTGCGGGCGATATGAAACGCCTTGCGCATGACCTCGGCCAGATCCTTGACGTCACGCACCAGGAAATTGTGCTTCACGCAAGGACGGGTAATACCGACCGAGTCGCACTCCTGGAACGCATCTTCGCCAATGGCCGTCGTCGGCACCTGGCCGCTGATGATGACCATCGGGATCGAGTCCATATAGGCCGTGGCAATGCCGGTCACGGCATTGGTCAGCCCGGGACCGCTGGTCACCAGACAGACGCCGACCTTATCAGACGAACGGGAATAGGCATCGGCGGCGTGCACTGCAGCCTGCTCATGCCTGACCAGGATATGCTGAAAAGCATCCTGTTTGAATATTGCATCGTAGATATAGAGCACCGCCCCGCCGGGATAACCGAAAACGTGTTCCACGCCTTCGTCGGCAAGACAGCGCACAAGGATATCTGCGCCATTGAGTTCCATGAATATTCCTTTCTGTACCGGCTAAAACGTCCTCGATCGCAGCCCGCACGGGTAACGGCGGCTAGCCGGACGCACCCTCAGAAACTGACAGGACATTGTGGCGCTTCGCGATTCACGGAACCGCTCCACCCACCTGCCTTGCCGCCTGACGGCACTATCATCGACAACGTTTCGCGCGCATCCCGGGAAGGGACGCTCTGGATCGAAACGGATGCCGCAACGCCTGCGCTTGTGACGCGGCCCGCGACGGTATAACGGCGCATTGGTCCGGGCGGATCACCCGGAGACTTTGACTGCCTTGCCCCGCCCCTGATAGCAGGGCAAGGCAAGTTTTGGAATTTACCTGTTTGTGCCGGAACTGTCTATACGCCAATGAAACAGTGTTTCCTTGGCGCCTCACACACGCCCCGTATGCCAGAAAGACATGAACTTTCACAGGCTTACGGACAGGCCCGCGATCCGATGCAAAGAGACACATCCCGGCGCTTGCACGCACCGCAGCGCGCATGCCTGCCCTTATACTTCTCCTTACCGGAAACAGGCCGCCTGGCTTGCTTCCCCCATACAGATAGCCGCCACAGCCCACCCCATACCGTCTGCCACGCGGCTGCAGCCTGACGGCAACCCAATCCGTTCAGGCGTACGCTCCGGCCCACGCATCATCCACGCCATGGACATTCGCCTAGAATCGCTGAACAGGTTTCTTTACAGCCACTACTTCCTGCTTGGCCTGCGCCGCAGCATCGGCATGCTGACACCCATGCTGATCCTCGGCCTGCTGCTGGGGGATTTATCCGCTGGCATCGCCGCCACCTTCGGCGCCCTGGGCACCGCTATCATCGACCAGCCCGGGCCGCACCGCCACCGCCGCAATGAAATGCTGACCTGCTGCGCGCTCAGCACACTGGTGGTTGCCATCACTGGCCTGGCCAGCACCAATCCCGCCATCCTGTGGCTGGCGGTGGTGGCCCAGTGCTTTGTCTTTTCGATGTTTTCGGTCTATGGCAAAAAAGGCAATCTGATCAGCATGGGCTGCCTGCTGCTCATGAGCGTCACCATGCACGCGCCGCTCACGCCCGCAGAAATCCCCACTGCCCTGTTCTACACCGCCAGCGGCGGCCTGTTCTACACCGCCTTCAGCCTGGGCATCAGCTACCTGCTGGCCCTGCGCGAGACCCGCCAATCACTGTCTGTCGCCCTGTTTGCCACAGCAGACTACATCGCCGCGCGCTCGGCCTTCTATGATGTCAACCAGGACCTGGAAGAGTGCTACCGCACCCTGATCCGGCGCCAGTCGGCCATGATAGAGCAGCACCAGGATGCCAGAGACATCGTCCTGCGCTCCCTGCCCGGGGAAGACAGCCACACCTCCGAGCGCTCCATGCTCTGGAACATCTTCAGCGACATGATCGCCATCCTGGACACCATGCTGGCCACGCACACGGATTACATCCTGCTGCGGCGCAACCTGCGCGACGCCGACATCATGCTGTTCGCGCGCGACTGCCTGGACAAACTCTCACGCGACCTGGAACGCATTGCGCTGGCCGTCTCGCAAGGCCGCCCGGCCATGGAACGCACTAGCGTCAAAGCCGAACTGCGCGCCATCGACTATGAAATGGAACAGCTGCGCCAGCAAGGCCTGCCGCAGCAAGACCCGGAACTCTACGGTGTCCTGCTGCAAGTGCAGCGCCGCCTGCGCGGCGCTGCCCGCCTGGTGGAACGGCTCTACGCCCACACCCGTTCCGCCCGCAGCGCCAGGCCGGACGGCACGCTGCGCATCAACAAATCCCTGAGCCACTTCCTCTCGCGCCAGGACTTCCGGCTCAACATGCTCACCTCCAACCTGAGACTGGATTCACCGCACTGCCGCTACGCCATACGCGTGGCCTGCGGCGCCGCCATTGCCATGACGCTGAGCTACTCCATTGAAGCCCTGCGCCCTCATGGCTACTGGATTGTCCTCACCATCGTGGCCATCATGAAACCCGGCTTCGCCCTCACGCGCCAGCGCAACTCGCTGCGCCTGATCGGCACCCTGCTCGGCTGCATCATCGCGCTCGCCCTGTTCACGGTGCTCGACGCGCCCGCTTCGCTGATTGCCGCCATGTTCATCGCCAGCGTTCTGGGCAACAGCCTGATCCAGCTGAACTACATGGCCAGTTCGCTATTCATCACCGTCTATGTGCTGATTGTCTTCCACCTGGTCTCGCCCAACTCACTCTTCATGGTCAGCGAACGGGCGCTGGACACCTTCCTGGGTTGCGTCATCGCGCTGATCTGCAGCTACATCCTGCCCTGGTGGGAACAGCGCTACATGGCCCCCATGGCACGCGCCAGCCTCAAAGCCAACCGCGAATACCTGCGCACCGGCCTGGCTTACGTCAACGCCGCACGCGCCAGCGCAGCCGCCTCCGGCCCGGAAACCGACACCGAACTGGAACAAGCCAGGCTCAACTGGATGCTGGCGCGGAAAAACCTGCACACGGCGCTGGCCAACATGGCCGAAGCCTTCTACCGCATGACCCGCGAACCGCGCTCCCGGCAAGTGCTGGTGCCCGAAGTCAACAACCTGGTCATCCAGAACCACATCCTGGCTTCGCAAATGGCTTCCGTCATTGGCGCCCTGGCCGAACTGCCCGCCACCCCGCCAGCCATCCAGCAGGCCCTGGATCAATTCCTGGGCCTGCTCGACCCCGCCCTGCCGGCCAACGACATCCCCCTGGCACCGCCAGCGGCAGACACCGACACGGACACCGCCAACCTGACCTTCCCCATGCGCCAGCTGCTCAAAGCCGGCCTGCTGGCGCGGCGGGAACTGAAAGCGCTGGAAGTCCAATCCGACTACGCCCCGCCCGCTGAAGCCCTGAGCAAAGTCTAAAGCCGCCGGCTATTCGCGCTGCGGCCCCGGCCAGCGGAGCCGCAGCGCAAACAAACCCCGCGTCCCTTGCCAACCGGAAAAACTACCGATATAATATTTTTCTTCTTCCACTGCGGCGTTTGAACACATCGACACCGCAGCAGTTACCTCAGGACAGGTGGCAGAGTGGTCGAATGCGCCGGACTCGAAATCCGGTGTACGTGCAAACGTACCGTGAGTTCGAATCTCACCCTGTCCGCCAAAGAATTCAAAGACTTACGCCAAGCCCGCTCACTCAGCGGGCTTTTTGTTCTGCTCCGTAATTACGCCATTGCTCCTCAAAACAGATTGCCACTTGGCCCACAACGGGCCTATCCCATCTGGATATACCATCCATGGTAGAACAGCTGGCCGTCGATTTCCTGCCTGTAATTGAGCCTCACTGAGCGCTCGCCACCTCGTCATATGCCGCCTCTTCTCGGATCTGTGCGATGCGTTCTTCCGAGACATCCTTCAATGTAGCGATGTAACGCTTCGCTGCCCATTCCCCTGATAGCTGCCGCCGTCTTGGTCATGGTAAAGCCGGTCTCGCTGGCCGCCCGATCCGTCTTGCCGAACTGGCGCTCCAGGCGATCCAGGCTACCGTCTGCTGCCTGCGTGCCATTCACAAGACCCCACGTTTCCGCTTCGACCGTGTAATAGATGGTGCCTACATTTTCGCCTGCCAGCAGTAACACTCCAATAAAAAAGCCCCGGTAATGCCGGGGCCTGTGATTCTGATTAAATTACTTGATTCTTAGGTTTCCGAAAACATCCATGTGCCTTGGGGTGACTGACCTCGTAAGGAATAGCCTCAGCGGGTAGCCTTCAGTAACCCTCTTGCCGCCGAAAAGGCTTGCCGAGACTAACTTTGACTGAGTCTCGTCTGAGTAATACCGGCAAATGACCTTTTCCCTGCAGGGGCTTTTCCCTTCGTCTGTGGCATCAATCTGAACAAAAATCTGCCTCGGCAAATTTTTGTTATCGCCGTACCAAGTATCGAAAGCAGCCCTCGTTGAGGGGTTAATTGACGTTTGGCCCGGCTCTTTTGCCAGTTCCTCAGCCTTATTTCTTGCCAGCACGCCTTCGGAAAGATCAATTCTATGCACAGAGACCTTGAATGGATCGACCGCCGAAATCTTTAGCAGGTCTTCGCAGTTCTCTTTGAATATGTCTTCTTCAGAATTTCCACATCCCGCAAGAATAAGCCCTAGCATCAGCACAGAAATTCGCATTTTAATATCCACTTATGAGTGCGGAGACTATAGCTCAAAGGCAAAAGGCGATACGAAGGATCAGCCCTCTTGTTGTGCCCCCCCCTTCGCTGCACCGCTGCCAGGCTCTTATGTCCAGCGCAAAAAAGACTAGCGCTTGCTTTGCGGAGCCGCCGCAAGCACCTTGTCGTGCCATGCCAGCGCCTCTTCCATTTCCACAATGCTAGGCGCCCTGGCCCCCGGGGAATCGCCCTGGATCTGAGGGAATTTCGCGCGCAAAGCCCCCACTAGGCGGGCCATGGTCATCTTCCACGCGTCGGCCTCCGGCAACCCCAGGTGAGCCATGACTAGAGCGACATGCTGCCTGGAATCAAACTCGCGAACATAATCAGGCTCTGCGTCAGCCGCCCTGGGGCGCACCGGACGGCGTCACCGTGGCGGCCAGTTGTCGCGTAGCGCCTACGGCGAGGCTCGCCGTTGCCGGCGCAACAGCAACCGCATCTACGGCAGAAGAATTGGGATCCGGCGTTTCATCTACGATCAGGCCGAAGAGGAATCAAAACGCAAAGCGGCGGAAGCCGTAGAGCAAGCGCGACTCGATGACCCACACCGCGCCCAAGCCAAGAAGGACGCGGAAGAGGCAGAGCAGCGCCGCCGCGAGGCCGACACCAAGCACAAAGCCAGCATCAACAACGCCGCGCTGGCCGCATTCATCGAACACGGAATGCCGGAGGATTGCGCCAAGCAGGCGGTCAAATTGATCACCCGAGGCCTGATTCCGGCGCTCCAGATCAACTATTGAGGGTGCCATGAGCAACGAAATCACGACCGTCGAGGAACTGGTCTAAAGCATCCGTCCGGCGTTTGAATCAGTCCAAGCAACTAGCTGTCGATCTCCCCGGCCCGTCACCCTCATTACCTCCCGCTCGCTCATGAATGCAACCCATCCAGGTTCAGAGAGATTGAGGGCTGAGGAGCAACGGCGCCAAAAATCTACATAAGAATTTCTGCTCGCCCTGCAATCGGCCCCATGGATAACAACTTCGTCTTCAAGTCCGATGCGCTGATCTGCGCAAGGTTGCCTCCCCTGAAGAAAGGATCGCCGGTAATCTCTTGTCCTAGCCAGCCTGGTGTTGGGATGGCTTGCAAATTTTCGGCCGACGCCGCTTCGACCTCGCACAATATTAGGCCTGCCAGCTGATCCTCAAAGATATCGACAGCGAATGTTGTCGCCGCGAATTCCAAGCGATGCCGTCTCTTGCGAATTCGTTTGCCTGGCAATTGCGCAAAAACAGCATGCTCAGCCTCTGTTAAATAGACGTTCACAATCGCGCCAGCGAACGAGTCTTCCGAGGGGTATTTCTTGCAGAGCTTAAACTCATGCTGCTGGACGCCGCCGTGGGTAATGGCACGGAGGCGCATTCGGGTTGCTGAGATATACAGATCCTCTATCCACCGGAAGGGTAAATCAGATAGTTTGGGAGCTGCCGTGATCAAGAAGCGGCGTTCATGTTCGATCTGAGCGTATTTCGGAACTTGTGCCATCTGTGCAAGCCTTCTATTTCATGGACATTGGTACGGCAAAACCGTGCCAGGATTATCGCAACAAACCCCCGTTTCGATATGACCCAGCACGGCCGACCGCAAAATCCCGGCCCTCACTCCGCCAATATTTGGCGCGCGTGGTGAGATCAGACCGCTTCAGCATAGCGGACGGATCAAGTCCCCTGACAACATGACGCAGATTCTGCAGACCTGAACGCCTGGCCCGAGTAAACCGCGATTCGCCCGATGAGCGCTGGCTCGTGCTTCATGCGACCGTCAGCGTTGCCAGATCCAGAATGGTGAACTCACGGCCGAAGACCGCACCTGTGTCGATGTGATAGACATTGCCAAGCACGACGGGCTGCTGCAATGGCGTATGCCCGACGACGACGGCGCGCACGCCTGGCACTTCAGAGCTGTCGCCATCCGTGATTCGGCCGCGCGACCACATTGCCATCACCCGCGCGTTGCGCGCTTTCGCCCGCCCGAGTTCGCCATTGAGCGCTGCGCTGAACCGCTGCCATGTGCGATTCGGCACATCCGCGTGAACCAGCCCCACTATGCCGCCAGCCGTTTCCACCTCGATGGCGATGGGCAGTTCGCTCATCGCCGCAGCGACTGCTTGCTGGGCACTTGCTGGCTGGTCGATGTTCCACCCGCCGCCATTTTTGCGGTAATTGTCGCCCGGCATATTGCCCAGAGGCCAGCGCAGCGCCATGTCGTCGTGGTTGCCCATTACCGCGTGAAACCATGGCTTGGCCAGCCAATCCAGGACAAGCTCGTTCTCCGGCCCGCGATCGACCAGATCGCCCACCGAGAAGAGACGATCGTAACGCTCATTGAACCCAATCCGGATCAACGCTTCCTGCAGCTTGCTATAGCAGCCGTGGATGTCCCCGACCGCGAAATCCCGCCCGGCGCTGTTGATCTCGAAATGCTGAACCTGCATGCCTGAAACTCCTTTGCGGCTGCACCCCTGAATGCTGCCATGCGACAGCCACACCCGATTCTATTCATACCTGGCATAGCGCGGCCACTGCTGCAGCTAACGCCTAACGGGCCACAGCCAACCGCCCGCTTCCGGCAGGCCTCTGCCAACTGGGCACTTCCCGCCCCCATCATGCTGTCTCAGAGACCCTTGAAGAGGCCGACCGCACTCTGCGGTGCAGCATCCCCAAAGAATAACGCCAGGTTCTGCGCCGATATCTTGGCAAGGCTGCCAGCCCGGGCGAACATCTGGCGCTCATAGCGCGTCAGGGCTATCTCCATGTCATCGGGATGCGCAACCAGTGCCCCAGCAAGCTCGGCGCCATCATACATAGCCAAATTCGCGCCTTCGCCCGCAAACGGGGACATCAAGTGCGCCGCATCACCCAGCAGCGTCAGCCCAGGCTTGCGCCGCCATTCGTGCCCTGCAGGCAGGAAAAAAATGGGACGGAGAGCCGGATGATCGAGTGTGCTCATCAGGATCAAATCCACAAGAGGCTGTGACCAGCCCTCAAATTGCACTGACATGAGGTCTCGAACACGACGAGTATTGCTGAAGTCGATGGCCCTGAACCAAGCCTCTGCTTGATTCAGCGCCGCGTAACCCGAAATACTGCCGTCGGCGTTGCGGTGCGCAATAATGCTTTTGCCCGGCGCAATCGCCATTAGCGTGCCTGTACCGATCATAGCCGCGAGTCTTGCAGCATCCCTGCCGCCTGCGGAATACGCAATTTCGATAAAGCAGGTGCCGGAATACACGGGTTGAGCGTCGGTCATTAAGGGCCGCACCGCAGACCACGCGCCGTCAGCGCCCACCAAAAGATCCGCCTTGAAAGTATTGCCGTTTTCAAACGCGACCTCATGCCGGTCATTGCTCAACGTTTCAATGGACACTGCTTTGTGGCCCCAGCGAATCGCATACGCCGGCAACGAGTTCAGCAGCATGGCCCGGAGCTCACCCCTATCAACCTCAGGCCGCCGTGACAACGGACTGCCTGGAATATCAAGCAGGACGGTGCCGTCTTTATCAACGATGCGTTTGGCGTCCTCTGCGGGCCGGACAAGCGCCAAGAAGTCTTGATAGAGCCCCGCCGCCATGAGGGCTTGCTGGCCATTGTGTTCATGGATATCAAGCAAGCCGCCCTGCGGCCTTGCCCTTGGCGAGGACTCAGCCTCAAAGGCAATGGCTTCTATGCCATTCAAATGCAGAATGCGTGATAGCACCAGCCCACCAAGGCCAGCGCCAATAATTCCAATCGTTTTAGGCATGTTTTGCGCTCCACATGTCGCATCAGCGTTTGAGACGCTGAGGAATAGTTTGGGAGACGCTGGCCGGCTACGCGAACGCGCAGCCGGCGTGTATGCGGCGCCATGGCACAAATACCCGTCATGACAACCGTTTTTCGCGGCAGTTCAAATTAACTTGAGGCCTTGATTTCGTCAAGACATCGCCCAGGGCGGCAGCGGTATGGACACCACCGCTGCGCCCCGCGAAACAGCGGGCTTAGCGCCCCCGTGCCGATCCGCGGCCCGTAGGCATACGGCCATGCACAGCGGAGGGCTTCTTCACCCCGGTATTTCCGCCGCCCAGGCCAGACCAGCGCGGCTGGTTGGGCATGGGTTTGGGCGCCGCCGTGGCTTTCACGGCTTCTTTGCCCGGTTTCTGGTCTTTATTTTTCGTACTCATTTCATCCCCGCGATCCATCGCTGAAACAGGTTTGTTTCAGCCCATGCGTCAGCATAGGCCAGATCCCGGAATAAAGCTTGATGCAACGCCTGTAATCCACTGCGGCACGCAACAACAGAGGCTGCCCCCCGCATATGCTGCAGCGGAAGCAGGCAAAGAAATTCTCTAAAAGGCATGCATTCAAAGCCAGACGGACAAATAAAAAGGCCAGGTCCCATGCAACACCGGGCCCGGCCTGACGACTTCAGTTGCCCGCTTATACAAGCGGGCAAACAATCAAATTACTTGGATTTTCGTTGCGCAAGGGCCTTTTTGCCCGTCTGCAGCCACGAAAGAGACGCGCTGGTTTTCTTCCAGTGTCTTATGGCCGGAGCCTTGAATTTCACTATAGTGAGCAAAGAGATCCTTGCCGCCGGACTCAGGCATGATAAAGCCGAAGCCCTTATCGTTGTTGAACCACTTCACAATACCGATTTCTGTTTTCAATGTAGATCCTAAATTTACCAAGGGAAAAATATCCCCAGCCCCACTCTGGACGATATTGGCTAAAATAGCCAGCACTGTTACATATTAATATTTCCCTCACCCAGACAAGCCGACCCAATTCGCCGCATCACACCCGGCAAGCATGCGGCAAAGCCGCGCTGCAAATCAATTCGCCATCATGACGCCGGCTGCGCGCCCGTTGCATCCAAGCAACGCTGTCCGCGCTGCCCTGGCGCCGCCGGAATTGGGAAAACCTAGGCCTGCCTGCCAGACGCCGCCTTTTCCTCACGCTCCAAGCGCGTATCCTGCCAAGGCCAGTGACCGTTAATTTCCACGCCTAAAGAAATACTCAGGAAAGTACGCACGAGAACCAATCCCGCGAGGATCAGCAAGTCATCCAGCGTGGGGGCAATCACCAATGAATTGAGGATATCTGCGGCCACCAGAAACTCCAGGCCCAGCAGAATACTGCGCCCCAATGTGGAGCGAAATGGATGGTAGGCCTTGGCATAGCCATCACGGCGCGATTGCCTGAAGAATTGCCAGGTCGCTGCCGCCGACCCAATCAGGATGGCCAGAGTACCAGTGATTTCCAGCAGCGAAACTGACAGTTCATAAAACTCTTTGAGCATGGCGTACATTCCTGGCGCATCAAGGCATCCAGCCCAATCAGGGCAGGTATTTAGGGCATGGTGTAGGCATACGTTTGGGGCATCAATATTTACCCGTCACATTTACCCCTCGCTTATATACGATTGTAGCGGCGCCCGCTGCAAACACCCATCCGGCCAGCCCTAAATCCAGGCATGGCCGCCTGCCGCCAATGCCGCGCACATGCAGGCCTTGCTGCCTGCCCGCCCTGCCGCTCTCTCATCCGGAAAGCCCATTCAGCCTTCTAGGGTTGCATCTTGTTTTGACTGTGGCCCATCCCTTCAGCCAATGCTAACCCTGCCTTATGCCTTCAGGCTTAGCAGGAATTTTTCATCTGCTTTATCCAGCTTGCCATTGCGACGCGCCGCGTCAATCAACTCTGGCCGGCGCGCCAGGGTCAAGCGCAAAGATTGATCCCGCCGCCAGCGCGCAATGCGCGCATGGTGGCCGGAGAGCAAGGCTTCGGGAACCGGCTCGCCATCATAGATTTCTGGCCGGGTGTAATGCGGGCTATCCAACAAACCGTCCAGATTGACATGAAATGAGTCCTGCAACGCCGACTGATCATCATTCAGCACGCCCGGCAGCAGCCGCACGCAGGCATCCATCATAGGCACGGCTGCCAGCTCCCCGCCAGACAGGACAAAGTCGCCCAGCGACCATTCCTCATCCACGCAACGATCGACAAAGCGCTGGTCCACCCCTTCATAGCGCCCGCAGACCAGAATCTTCCCCGGCCCCTCCACCCATTGCGCCGCAGCCGCCTGATCAAAACGCCGCCCCGTCGGCGACAGCAGGACGACCTGCCCCCGCGGCAAGCCCAGACACTCGCGATCCGCCTGCGCATCCCGCACAGCCGCTTCCAGCGGCGCGGCCAGCATGACCATACCCGGGCCGCCGCCGTAAGGACGGTCGTCAACGGTCCGATGCACATCCTGGGTGTAATCCCGCGGATTCCAGGCCCGGAATGACCACAAGCCCTGCGCCAAGGCGCGGCTGGTCACCCCATGCCCGGTGATGCCGGCAAAGATTTCAGGAAACAGGGTAATGGCGTCAAAACGCATGGCAGGCGCAAGCCTTTATCAAATAGTACGCAAATAGCCGCAAGACCAGAAGACACCTGCGACATAGCGGCCCGTACCGGCGCGCCATGAAATGCAAAAAGCTGGCCTTAGCCAGCTTTCCGAAAAATACCACAAGCTCGGCGCCGCAACAGCCCCAAGACTTGCGCATTGCCCAGCCTTGCGGCCAGGCTGAATCTCACATCAGAAGTCCAGTGGCCAGTTCGTCACGATGCGCCGACCCGGCAAATCGACTTCTTGAAGGTGCACATCCACAAAAGGCACCAAAGACGTCAGCGGACGTTCTTTGTCATCCAGCAGATCCACCCAAAGCCCGTCCTGTTCCTGCTGACGGCGCACCGATAGCACGGCATGCGCGCCATTATCGGAAACATCCGCCACCACGCCCATGACAGCCTGGGCGCCAGCATCATCCAGCCCCCAAACCCGGCAACCCATCAAATCGACCCAGTAGTATTCCCCTTCATCGGTTTCCGGGAAATCACTGCGTGCGACCATGACCAGCATGCCCTTGAGCGCTTCGGCATCATTGCGGTCAGCAATGCCTTCCAGCGCCCCAACAATCGTGGAGCCCTGCGTGCGGGACAGTTTGACTTTCCAGGGCCGCGCCTCTTGCAGCACGGGACCTGATGTCCGCGAAGACGGTACCAGCCACCAGCGTTTGGCGGTCAATAAAGCTTCCGAACGCACGGAATGGGGCTGGATCTTGACCCAGCCCCTTAAACCGTAGGCAGAGACGATACGGCCCAGCTCAACCAGATTATCCGGCGCACTGGCGCCAGCTTGGCTGTGCGGCGCGTCAGTCATCTATCAGGCCGCAGCCGAAACCTTGGCCGAGTATTCCTTGACCAGGCGAGCCACGACGGGCGACAGCTGAGCACCGTTGCCGACCCAGTATTGCAGACGCTCCAGCGACAGGCGCAGGCCTTCTTCGCCTTCACGGGCGACGGGATTGTAGAAACCCACGCGCTCAACGAAGCGGCCGTCACGACGGTTGCGCGAGTCAGCAGCAACCACGTTGTAGAAAGGACGTTTTTTGGAGCCACCACGGGCCAGACGAATCACCACCATGAGGGCAGTTCCTTGAAAAAGTTTATAAAAAGCTCTTTAGTATAAATCAAAAACAGCGGACCAGGAAGTTGGCAAACAACATCAAAGACATTGCCGTGCCCGCCGCCTGCCCGCCTTACCGCTGCTGACCGCGCCACAACCTGACAGACATAGAAAAGCCATGGCGGCCCGCATCATTGCATCCTGCTGCCCGGCCTGCCCGTCGCGCCTTGACCATCATCAGCCAAGCAGGCGGCGGCAAGCCCGCAGACACTGTTACTTCAGCCACACCCGCGCATTGCGGAAGAAGCGCAGCCACGGAGAGTAATCCCCGCCTTGATCGGCCGCGCCCCAGCTATCCGGCGCCCAGGACATCATGGCGTTGCGCGTGACCCGTTCCGGGTGCGGCATCATGACCGTGAAACGGCCATCCGCTGTCGTCACGGCCGTCAGACCGTCCGGACTGCCGTTGGGGTTGAACGGATATGCTTCGGTGGCTGCGCCGCGGTGATCCACAAAACGGGCAGCCGCCAGCACACGCGAACGATCGCCTTGCAAGGAGAAGTCGGCATAGCCTTCGCCATGCGCGACCGCCACCGGAATGCGCGCGCCTTCCATACCGCTGAAGAACAGCGAAGGCGAGCCCTGGACTTCGACCATGGACACTCGCGCTTCGTATTTTTCAGACTGATTCCGCGTGAAACGCGGCCAGTTCTCCGCGCCGGGGATCATCGCAGACAGCGCTGCCATCATCTGGCAGCCGTTGCAGACCCCAAGGCCGAAGGTATCGGGGCGGGCGAAATATGCGGCAAACTGCTGCGCCAATTTATCGTTAAGCTGAATCGTGCGCGCCCAGCCTTCACCTGCGCCCAGCACGTCGCCATAGCTGAAACCGCCCACGGCTACCAGGCCTTGCATGGATTCCAGCGTAGCCCTGCCAGACAAGAGGTCGGTCATGTGAACGTCCACCGCCTCGAAACCTGACTTATCGAACGCCCAGGCCATTTCAATGTGGCTGTTGCACCCTTGCTCACGCAGGATGGCCACACGCGGCCGCGCACCGGTCGCGATATACGGCGCCGCGATATCCTCCTGCGGATCGAAATCCACACGCGGCGTCATGCCGGGATCGGATACATCCAGCCAGGTGTCATACTCTGCCTGGGCCGATGCCGGGTTGTCGCGGCGCGAAGCGATACGCCAGGAGACTTCGCTCCAGATGCGGCCCAGCTCTGCGCGCGGACGGTTCCAGATGCGGTGACCGTCACGGTAAAACTCAACTTCATCCGTCTTGTTGGGCGCGCCAATGACATGGGTATGCACCGAGAGGCCAGCGCCACGGAAAACCTGCAGCACGGCGTCGCGTTCTTCGGCGCGAACCTGAATGACCGCGCCCGCCTCTTCGGCAAACAATGCCTTCAGCGTCGCTTCATCACGCTGCACCGACACTTGCTCGGCCCGGATCTTGTAATCGCCCCAATCCGCCACGCTGGCATCGAAAGTCAGCATATCCAGATTGATCGACACCCCGGTATGGCCGGCAAAAGCCATTTCGCAGACCGCAGCATACAAACCGCCATCGGAACGGTCGTGATAAGCCAGAATGCTGCCTGCTTCCGCCAGCGCCCGGATGGCCGCGAAAAACGCGCGCAAGGATTCGGCATCATCAATATCGGGCACGGCTTCGCCCAACTGATTAAAGGCCTGCGCCAGGATGGAAGCCCCCAGACGATGCTTGCCCTGCCCCAGATCCACCAGAATCAGAACCGTATCGCCCATATCGGTGCGCAATTGCGGCGTCAGACTGTTGCGCACATCCGCCACCGGCGCGAACGCCGTGATCACCAGGGAGACCGGCGACACCACTTCGCGGCGCTCACCGGCTTCTTCCCATGCGGTTTTCATGGAAAGCGAATCCTTGCCGACAGGAATGGACAAGCCCACCTGCTGGCACAATTCACTGACGGCGGACACGGTGTCAAACAGCGCCGCATCCTGGCCTTCCGAACCGCAGGCAGCCATCCAGTTGGCAGATAGCTTGATATCTTCCAGGCGGGCAACATCGGCGGCCGCCAGATTGGTCAGCGCCTCTGCCACGGCCATGCGGCCCGAAGCCGGCGCATCCAGCACGGCCAGCGGCGTGCGTTCGCCCATGGCCATGGCTTCACCGCGGAAACCGTCATGATCCGCCAGCGTGACGGCGCAATCAGCCACCGGTACCTGCCAGGGGCCAACCATCTGGTCGCGGCTGGACAGGCCGCCCACCGTGCGGTCGCCAATGGTAATCAAGAAACTTTTGTTGGCCACCGTCGGGTGGCGCAGCACCCGCTCGGCTGCCTCATCCAGCGAAATCAGCGTCAAATCCAGCGCGCTGCCTTGCGACGGGCGATGCTGAACATCACGCAACATGCGCGGCGGTTTGCCCAGAATGACACTCATGGGCACATCCACCGGGTGCGGCTGCGCCGAAGGCGCTGCCATCACCTCTTCCGGCAGCGGCGGCAACGCGGCGAACAATTCGGCATCGGCACCGCGCGCCCCGTCCACCACCTTCAGGCGGCGCTCTTCCGTGGTGATCCCCACCACGGCATACGGGCAGCGCTCACGGCGGGCCAGCGCATCAAAACGCGCCAGATCCTGCGGCTGAATGGCCAGCACATAGCGTTCCTGGGATTCATTGCTCCAGATTTCCGCAGGCGACATGCCCGACTCTTCCACCGGCACACGGCGCAGATCGAAGATGGCGCCACGGCCAGCATCATTCACCAGCTCCGGGAAGGCATTGGACAAGCCGCCCGCCCCCACATCGTGAATCGCCAGAATGGGGTTGGCCGCGCCTTGACGCCAGCAGGCGTCGATGACTTCCTGCGCGCGGCGCTCGATTTCAGGGTTGCCGCGCTGCACGGAATCGAAATCCAGTTCGGCGCTGTTAGCCCCTACCCCCATGCTGGAGGCCGCCCCGCCCCCCATGCCGATGCGCAGGCCCGGCCCGCCCAGCTGAATCAGCAGCGAGCCCGGCGGAATGCCCAGCTTATGGGTCTGGTCACCGTCGATGCTGCCCAGGCCGCCGGCAATCATGATGGGCTTGTGATACCCCCAGCGGCCATCGTCGGTGGTCTGTTCGTAAGTGCGGAAGTAACCCAGCAGGTTGGGCCGGCCAAATTCATTATTGAACGCGGCGCCGCCCAGCGGGCCTTCAATCATGATGTCCAGCGGCGTGGCAATACGGTCCGGCAAGCCATGGTGGTCGTTTTCCCACGGCTGCACCGCATCATCGAAACGCAGGTGCGACACCGTGAAACCAGTCAGGCCCGCCTTGGGTTTGGAGCCGCGCCCCGTT
>NZ_JBQEKA010000005.1:0-82666 GCF_052103615.1 Kerstersia sp.
TGGCCGTCACCGACTATTGGCTAGGCCTGGAAGATGCCCGCCAGAAGGGGCATGATGCTGGCCATGCCGCTGGCCTGAGAGCATTGCTGCAGCACCAGTTGCACCATAAGTTCGGCGCGATAGCGCCGGACAACCTGCAACGCCTGGAAAACGCCAGCCCGGCCCAACTGGAGCAATGGGCGGAGCGGCTGCTGGATGCGCCATCCCAGTCAGCCGTCTTTCACTGACGCCAGGGCCGCCGCGCCAGGCATCCGGGCTGCCTGGCCGCCGGTGTACGGTTCGCAGGCAGCCAGGCGCTGATACGCAAACGCCGCGCTAGCGCATGCTGTGCACCAGCCCCATGGCGATATTCGGGTAGGCAATAATCAAGCCCAGCACTACCACCATGGAAATCACGAAAGGTACGGTACTGGCAAATACCTGCGTGATCGGGCCAACCCGGTGCGCGCCATCCAGCCGAGTGCGCAAGCCCTGCATCACGAACAGATTCATGCCCACAGGCGGCGTAATCAGCGACATCTCGACCAGGATGACGGCAATGATGCCGAACCAGACCAGATCCACGCCGGCCATTTTCAGGATGGGCAACAAAATCGGCATGGTGCAGACAATCAAGGCCATGCTTTCCATGAAGGTACCCAGCAATACCAGGATCACGGCAATCAGCAGAATCAGTTCCAGCTGACTCAGGCCCAGGCCGGCAATCCAGTTGGAAACGGCGGCCGGCACACCGCCCAGCGACAGCACGAATTGCAGAACAAACGCTGTCACCACAACCAGCATCACCATACTGGTTGTGGACGCTGTGGCCAGAAAGACGTCACGCAGCATGGCCCTGTTGACCCGGCGGCGCAGCAAGGCCAGAAAGAAGGCCCCGACCGAACCAAAGCCTGCCGCCTCGGTCGGCGTGGCGATACCGGCATAAATCGTCCCCAGCACCATGAACATCAGTACCAGCACCGGCAAAATGGCCCGCAAACCGCGTATGCGCTCCCCCCAGCTCGCAGAAGTCTGCAACCGGGGCGCCTTGGAAGGCGCGACCAGCGCCGCGATGAAAATCACCACCATGAACGCGACCATCATCAGCAGACCGGGCACAATGCCTGCCATATACAGCTGCGCAATCGACACTTCCGCCATGATGGCGTAAATAATCATGATGACGCTGGGCGGGATCAAAATGCCCAGCGTGCCGCCGGATGCGATAGACCCCATGGCCAGCTTTTCATCATAGCCATGCCGGCGCATCTGCGGCAGCGCCACCGCCCCGATGGTGGAGGTCGTGGCGACACTGGAACCGCAAATCGACGCGAACAAGCCACTGGCCAGCACGTTGGAGTGCAGCAGGCCGCCCGGCACACGCCCCATCCATTTGGACAGCGTTTCATACAGATCTTCGGTCACGCCGCTGCGCAGCAGCAGCTCACCCATCAGGATGAAAAGCGGCACCACGATCAGGCCGCTATTGCTGATGTTGTTCCAGGGAATCTGGGCAAAAAAGCTCCAGATATCCCCCAGAAACAGGGAGCCGGTAATGGCGGCCGTCAGCCCCAGCGCGCTGGCCACATGGAAGCTCAGCATGAAGAAGGCGAACAGCACCAGCAGGGAAGTTGTTACGACAGCGGCCATATCAGGCACCTCCGTCTTCATCAGCGCCCGCGCGACCGGCAATGGCGATCAGCAGCGCCAGTGTCGAAGTCAGGGCAAAAATCAGGAAACCGAACGTCGAGATAGCCTGCGGGATATACAGCGGCATTTCCACAATGGATTGCGGCAGCATGGCGCCGATTTCATACGACTCCAGCGCCATGATGTAGAAATTGCAGGTCAGTATCCACGCCAGGGCCGTCAGGCCGATCAGCGCAAAAATGCCGAACAGCCGCTTGAGCGGCGCGGGCAGCAAAGGCAGCAAAATATCGGAACGGACATGAGTGCCGTTGTTGACCCCCATAGCCAGCGCCCACGAGGCGCCCAGCGCCAGCGTCAGCGACGCCACCTGGTCTGCCACGCCGGTAAACGGCCCGCCCAGTGTGCGGCTGAGCGCATCGCCGGTCATATAGAAAGCCAGCAGCAGGAACAGCAAGCCGCTGACCCAGGCCATGGACTCAGCCAGGCGGGACAACAAATTACGTAGAACAATCACGGTCTTCCCCTAGGAACGGCACTCCCCCGGACGGCAGTGCCGCGCCAAGGGAACCAGGGTTGGCAGGAAAGCACTCAGCTCAGCGTGTAGCCGACGATAGGCGCCAGGTATTCATTGAAGTTTTTCTTGGCCTGCGGACCTGCGCGTCCTGCCCACCAGGGCACGATGTCCTCGGAAGAAATCCGGGTCAGTTCCGGCACCCATGCTGGCTTGGCTTCCAACGTCAGCACCATGTCTTTTTCGCGTGCATACTCGAAACCCAGCACATCATTGTCACGCCCGAGCTTCCAGCCCAGATCCGTCAGCGCCGGGCCGATATCGACAAAAATCTGCTGCAGATCCGCCGGCAACTTGGCCCATGAACGCGAACCCAGCACGATGTAGGAACCCATGGGCGGAATATTGATATTGGTCATGTAGCGCGTGACCTCCCACAAGCTGCTGGCCTTCACATGCTCGGTGCCGGTAATGGCGCCGTCGATGATGCCGCGCTGCAACGCCGGGTACATATCGGCCGTGGTCATGCTGACAGGCTCCGCGCCCAGCGCGGTCAGGAAACGAGCCTGCGCCGGCGCGAACACGCGGATCTTCCGGCCCTTGAAATTCGCCAGTTCATCCAGCGGGAACTTGGTGTACATGAACATCGTTGACCAGCAGAAGGAACTGATCACCTTGCCGCCCAGCACCGCCTCGTGTTTGGCCACAACGTTGTTGGTCCAGACGTCGTACATATGGCGCGACTGATCGAAGCTCTTGGAAATTCCCGGCAGATCGCAGGCTTCGATCATCGGGAAATCACTCGCCACATAACCGGGCAGGACTTCGGCCATGTCGATGACACCGCTCTTGAGCACCCGCAGCATTTCCGAGCCGCCCAGGCCCAGTTCACCGATGGTGGTGATCTCGATAGCCAGCCGGCCGTCGCTGCGCTGCGCCACCTGCTCCTGCAACCAGGCCCATTTCTTGTAAGACTCGCCATTGCGATGCTGCACCACCGCCTTGAGCACAATGGGCTTGGCCTGCGCCAGCGTCGGCAGTGACCAGCCTGCCGCCAGGCCGGCAACCGTCGCGCCGCTGCAAGTCTTAAGGAACTGGCGGCGGCCAGCGGGGATGTCCTGCGTCAGGCGCGGATCGTCTTTTTTCATGTCTGTCTCCTGTGGTTTTTATGATGTCGCTGCACCGGTTTCATACGGGCGCAGCGCGTTTGCTGCCTCGTCCTAGCGGACGCCTGCCGGTCTCAATACGTGGCCCGGCCGCCCGATAAATCAAACGTCGCGCCCGTGGAAAATGAACACTCCGCCGACGCCAGCCAGGACACCAGGCCCGCTACCTCATGCGGTTCGCCTGGCCGCCCCATCGGAATGCGTGACAGCACCGCCGCCTTCACTTCCGGGGTCATCTGGTCGGCCAGCGGCGTCTGAATGACGGCAGGGGCAATGCCGTTGACGCGTATGCCGGTACGCGCCAGCTCCTTGCCTTGCGACTTGACCAGCGCCATGACCCCCGCCTTGGACGCCGAATACGCGGATTGCTGCGCATTGCCTTCCTTGCCCGCGATGGAAGCGATGTGCACGATGCGGCCATAGTCCTGCCGCAGCATGGGCGCCACGACGGCGCGGGTGCACAGAAAAGCGCTGCGCAAATTGACCGCCATGATGCGGTCCCAATCGCTCACCGGCAGTTCATGCACAGACAGCGACGAGCCAATCAGGCCCACGCTATGCACCAGGATATCCAGCCGCCCGAAATGCCCGGCCACCTGCTCGACGGCCTGTCCGACTTCCATTTCGTCGGTCAGATCGCAGGTCAGCGCCAGACTGCCCGGCAAGCGTTCGGCCAAAGCCGCCACTTTCTCTGCATCCCGGTCCAGCAAGGCGAGCAAGGCGCCTTCGCTCGCCAGGCGCTGCGCCACCGCCACGCCAATTCCCCCGGCAGCGCCGGCAATCAATGCGACCTGCCCTTGTTTGTCCTGATTCATACTGCTTGCTCCTGCTGCTGTGCTGCGATCCTGTAATAAGCAATGGTGCGTGCCAGGCCGTCTGCCAGCGCCGTGCGCGGCCGCCCAGGAAACCATGCATCCAGCCCGGCTTCGCCCTGCCCGGCGGCAATGGGCAAGGCCGGGCCCTCGGCGCGCAGACGCGTATCCGGCACCTGCGCGCGTATCGTGTCCAGCAGCCGACCGACGGCGACATCCTCGCCGCCCATATTGAAAACCTGCGCTCCCGGGGCCGGTTGCAGGGCGGCCTGCACAAAAGCCGCCGCGACATCTTCGACATACACCAGGCCGCAAGTGCCGGTGAAGGGGTGCACATAGGGTTCGCCCCGCGCTGCCGCCCGGCAGGCCAGCGTCGGGCCGGCGCTCAGGCCGCTTTCACGCCCAGGGCCATAGACAACGAAAGGCCGCAAACCCACGCTGGCAATGCCATGGTCCCGCCAATACGCCCGCGCCGCCCCTTCGCAAGCCAGCTTGTAGGTACCGTAGAAGGTGGCGGGCAGCGGCACATGATTGTCTTCCGGGCCATAGACCCCCGCGCTGCTGGCATAAGCCACCTGCGCCATGCCGAAGCGGCGCGCCGTTTCAAACACATTCAGCGTGCCGATCAGGTTTACCTCCGCCCCCAGCACCGGGTCGGCGGAACAGTCTGGCGTCAGCATCCCGGCAAGATGCACCACCCCCTGGCAACCTTCTGCCGCCAGCATTACATCGTCGCAGCGGCGGATATCGCCCACGACCCAGACCAGGTCACGCGCCAGCGCCGCCCCGGCCACCTGCGCCACTTTCTCGCGGCCGCTGACCCGGTCGAACACGACCGGCGTCACCCCGGCAGCAACCAAATGGCGAATGACCCAGGCCCCCAGAAAACCGCTGCCTCCGGTTACCAATACCCTCATTCTTGCCTCCTCGTTTTTTTGCGAATTCTAGGAAGCGGTCATCGGACTGGCATTGGGGCACAGGCAAAGTGCATGTTTGCCTTTCGCAAACATGGCGTGCTGCCGGTTTCACACGGGCGCAAACGCTGCGCTGCAACAATCGCGGCGGCAGCAGCGCCAGAGCGCCACGCGGCCATCGGCTGCAATGGCGCACAAACGCCGCCAATCAAAGGGATGCGGGTGTACGCGTGCGGTCAGCGCAGACTTCGTGGATCACTTGCCGGAACCAGCGGTGGCCGGCATCAAGATGCACCCGTTCATGCCAATATTGCATGACGGTAAATGGCGGCACCGGCACTGGACACGGGTAAATACTGAGACCGGAACGGCGCGCCAGCGTGTGGCCAGTAAGACTGGGCACCGTCGCGATCAGATCGCTGCACGAAATAATGGCCGGCATGCCCAGATAGACCGGGATTTCAAGCGCAACCTGGCGCACGATCTGATGCCGCGCCAGGGCATCTGCCAGCATGGCGTGCCCCGTGCCTTCCGGGATTTCAATGTGGCGCGCCTGGGCATAGGTTGCCAGATCGAGGCGTTTGCTGATGACAGGATGATCCGGGTTAACCAGGCAGACCCAGACCTGGTCGAACAAAGCCTGCTGATAAAACCCGGTCGCCAGCGTCGGCACAAAACCCAGCGCCAGATCGGCGTCGCCGTTTTCCAGCAAGCGTGGGGTACGGGCGCTGACTTTGATGGCCTTGAGCTTGATTTGCGGCGCCCGCAGCCGCAGATGCGCCAGAATGCGCGGCAACAAGGTCAGCATGCCGCCATCAGTCATGCACAGGCGGAATTGCCGTTGCGCGGTTTCCGGGTCGAAGGCCTCCGGGCCTGCCACGATGCCGCGCAACGACGCCAGGGCCGTGCGCACCAGCGGCATGAGCGCCTCCGTGCGCGGGGTTGGCTGCATGCCTTCCGGGGTGCGGACAAACAATGCGTCACGCAGCTGTTCGCGCAAGGTGGCCAGCCAGATGCTCATGGTTGGCGCGCTCTGGCCCAGCAGTTCCGCTGTCCGGCTCAAGCGGCGTGTGCGATAGAGCGTATCGAGAAAACGCAGGTATTTGACATCGGGCAGCGGCTCATCTTGCTGCAGGGGCAGAATCGTATTCGGTTTCACTGGCCATCCATCCAGAAAGCGCGGTCGCGCCAGCAACACGCTGCCGGCGCCAGGGCGGCGGGCAGCGCGGCGCATCCACGATTGCTGCCTGGGGATGCGGCCGTCCATGTCATCCAGCCACACTCAAAAACTGGAACATGATTCAATATTGGAATCCGATTTCTATCATAGATTCTGCGGATCCTGCAAAAAAACAAGGAGACAAATGATGCAAGCCCCCCCTGCCCCGTCCACCATTCTTATCACTGGCGCCGCCAACGGCATAGGCTGGGCGACGGCCAGCCATCTGGCCAGCCTGGGCTGGCGCGTAGCCATACTGGATCTGGATGGCGCGCAAGCCAGCCAGCGCGCGGCAGAACTGGGGCCGGACCACTTGGGTCTGGGCTGTGATGTCAGCCAGGAAGACAGCGTGCGCCATGCCGTGGAGGCGGCAGCGGCGCACTTCGGCCGGATAGACGCCTTGATCAACAATGCCGGTATCGGTGAGCAGGCCGCGCCCACGCTGCAGCAAACTGCCGCGGGTTTCAACCGTCTGCTGTCCATCCATCTGGGCGGCGCCTTTCTGATGAGCCAGGCGGTTGCCGCGCATATGCTGCGCCAAACGCCGGATGCGCGCGGCAACCGCGGCGCGATTCTGAATACCGGTTCCATCGCCAGCTTCGTGGGCATTCCCGCCCGCAATGCCTACAGCGCAGCCAAAGCCGGCCTATTGGGCATGACACGCGCCATGGCCGTGGAATGGGGGAAACAAGGCATACGCGTCAACGCCATCGCCCCCGGTTATGTCGCCACCGCCCTGACGCTGGAGCTGCAACGCAAAGGAGCGCTGGATATGGCTGCCATTCAGGGCCGCACGCCCTTGGGCCGGCTGGGCGCCCCGGAAGAAATCGCCGCCGCGGCAGCCTTCCTGGTGTCCCCGGCCGCCAGCTATATCACGGGCGCTACCTTATCTGTAGATGGCGGCTGGGCGATCAAGGGCAATCCGGATTCGGTCTAGCGCTTGCTGGCGCCAGGCACAACACTATTTCCTGCGCTAGCAGTTCCGCCATTTTTTCGAGCAGCAGGCGGCCTTTTTCGGCCGTCGCCCGCGAGGGGAATCCGATGATGCCCTGTTCGGCGTAGTGGCGCATGCCGTGAAAGGTCAGCAGCGGCCGCTGCGGCGCTGCATGGTCCCGGATCAGGTCGGTGCGTACAGCCTGCGGCTGAAGATGCAGCAGTAGCGAGGTTTCGATTTCACCGCCATGCATGTCGGCGCTCGGGCTGCTTTCCACGCCGGCATAGGCCACGGCGGCCTCCCAGTGCTGACGCGCTGGCAGCAACAGCAGATGCGGGCGGCCCAGGTTGCGTTCCTGCGCCACATTGGACAGCACATAATTGCCGCCATGGCAGTTCAAGACGACAACGAGCGTGAAGCCAGCCCGTTCCAGCGAGTCTGCCATGTCGTTGACCTGCATGGCGAGCGTCGTGGCCGACACCGAGACCGTTCCGGCAAAACCGGCATGTTCGTGCGAACAGCTGACGGTGATGGGACTCACCAGCAGGCCATTGGCCCGTGCGCAGACGGCCTGCCCGATTGCCTGGGCAATCAGGGTGTCGGTCGTTACCGGCAGGTGCGGGCCGTGCTGTTCAAACGCGCCGATGGGGATCAAGGCAAACCGGGGCTGGCGGGACGCAATGTCTGCGCTGGTGCAAAGGTTTTTCATGTTTGGCTCAGATTTGGCTACCGCTTCTTTATGACCAACTAATGCTTGCACTTTGACGCGCGATCAACAATTATTGCAAGCATTGCCGCAACAACGGCAGGGATATGCTGCCGCTGGTCTTTTTTACTTTTTGATCTCGGGATTGCCATGAAAACACCATTGGATTTCAATGCCTCGCCGGACCAGCTGATTATCCCCAAACTGGCGGGTTTTTATAACCAGTTCGCGCAGCCGCTGGGCTGGCTGCTGTTGCGCGTGGCGCTAGGCGGCTGGCTGCTGATCGAGGGCTGGCCCAAGATTCTGGATCCTTTGGGCCAGGTCGGTTTTGTCGAGAATATCGGTTTCCATCCCGGCTGGCTGTTTTCACCGCTATTGGCGCTTGTTCAGGTCGTGGGCGGTATCGCGATTATCCTCGGGCTATATACGCGTGCTTTCGCACTGGCCAACGCCGTGATGCTGTTCACGACTGTCTGGTATCACTTGCATTTTCCCTATAATGTCGAGCCCTTGCTCAGTCCGGATGGCATTGCCGCCATCAAGGAAACGGCTGCGCTGGTGACGGCCAATGGCGCCAAGCGTCTTGCCGATGGCGGCGCTGCTTTGCTCTCGACTTTGCAGCATAAGGCCGTGCAGCTATCCAGCCTATGGGCTTTCGGCTGCCTGTTTTTCGCCGCTTTCGGCGGAGGGCTGATTTCACTGGACCGCAAGCTGAGAAAGACGTTTTGAGGTTTTGCGGCTGACAAAATGCTAAGTCGCCCCGTGGCCGGGCCGCGCGCGGCGGCAAATCGCGCGGTTCCGGCTGCGCCGGGTTCCCGGCCATCGGCTCAGGCCGACTGGCTTGCGCCGCCCGCTTGGTAGGGCGCGATCAGGGCCCTGAATTCAGGCAGGATTTCGACCGGGCGCAGTTCTGCAATCGACGCAAAGACAACGATGGCCTTGCCTTCAACTCTCACGGCACCATCAGGTCCGCATAGATCAAGGTTCAGATGCATCGAGCTGCGGCCCATTTTTTCCACAGTCAGCTTGCCGGCCAGGTGATCGCCCAGGCGGCTTGGCGCTTTGAATTCCACATGCAGGCTGACCGTCGGGATGCCCAGCCCATACTGGCCATGCAGGCTTTCATAGCCAATGCGCAAGCCATGGTTGAACCAATGTTCAACCATATCGTGCAGGATTTCGACATAGCGCGGGTAGAACACAATGCCCGCCGGATCACAGTGCCGGAACAGCACATCTATAGGGACGGTATGAACTTGTTGCGACATCCTTGTCTCTCCTAAGGTAGTAGTTCGGCCAGGCGCTCGCCCTGCTCATCCGCCAGCGCGGCCTGGCGCAATGCGGCCAGCCGCTGCGCGGCGTCGGGTAAGCCCGCCAGCCTGGGCAAGGCAGCAATAATGCGCTGGTAGTTGGCCCAGCCCCGGGCATGCGTGTCACCGTAGCCTTTCACCAGATTCTGACATGCGGCAATTTCGCAGGCCAGCGCCGGTTGAGCCGCCGCATACCGCTGGATGGTCTCCAGCCAGACGCGGATCGCGGCCTGCTCTCGCAGGAACCGCAAGGAACGCCGGCGCAACGCACGCAGTGAGGCAACCCCGTACAGCAGTAAAAAGCCGCCCAGGCTGTTGCTGCGCACCACCCGGCCCTTACGTGTCAGGCGCATGCCCAGGCGCCGCGCCCAAGCATTGCGCAAGAGCCAGCGCCCCAGACCCGCAGGCAAGGAATCGGCCACCTCTTCCAGCCGCGGGTGCAGGAACTCATTGATTTGCAGCAGTTGTCCGGGCTGCTGCCGGTATTCCCGGCTGACCCGTGCAAAACGTCCCTGACGGATTTTCAGCTCCGCCACTCTGACCGTGTCTTCGAAGGTCATCCAGAGCGCCAGGTGCCGGGCGCAATCCTGCAACAGTTGTCCGTCACTGGCCGTCACGGCGCGGATGGGCGCCAGCCTGTCCAGGTACTCGCCGGCATAAGCCAGATCCTGATAGTCGGCAGTCCGCGCAACGCCAGCCTGCAGGACGGTATGCGCGGCAGCGGGGAAGTCCCGCGCAATACGCTGCATGAGTGTCTCCAGGCGCGAGTCTGCCGCGATCGTGTCCGCCAGGCTGGCTGCCCCGCCTGCCTCTGCCGGTTGCGGCGCGGGCGCCGGCGCCTCATAAGCCTGGAAGCCTGCCTGGAATGCCGCCAGACTGCTGGCCACGCCGACGCCGCTGCGCGTGATCGTGGCCTCAAACTCGGCACGCGCCAGGGGCAGCGCGCCCGAGGCCGCCAGCGCGCCGAACAGCACGGCGCTGATGATGCTGCCGTGCTGTTCAGCCAATGCCGCAAAATCCTGGCCAACGAACTGCCGGGCGGCGCGCTCACCTGCTGCCCGCAGTTGCCCGGCATCCTGACGGCCATCGCCCATCGCCATTTTTTCCGGCATGGCATAGACCCGGTTGGTGGAGGTAATCAACAGGGTCCGGTCTTCCGTGACCAGGCCGCGCTGCACGGCCCGTGCCGCCTCCATCAATTCAGACGCCAGCACAATATCCACATCGCCCGGTACCGGCATCAGCCCCAGAATCGGCGGCAGAGAATCCGCGCGCGGCACCGGCAGGATTTCGACGTAATAGAGCGTGGCGCCGGTACGCTGCGCCACCCCCGGCACGGAAGTATTCTGCGCGTGAAAGCCTGCGTGCTCGGCTGTCGAGACAATCCAGTCGGCCAGTACGCCCCCGCCTTCTCCGCCCATGGCAAGAATGGCGATTTTGATAGGCATAAGCGGGTTATCAGGCAACATGGTAGAACTCCTTGCGCGCCAGGCGGCCCTGCAGCGTCCGGATGACGCGTGCGGCCAGGCGTGCCTTGAAGCGCTCCCAGGGACGCGGGTTGGATATCAGGCTGACCCGGTGGAAAGACGGGCAGAGGACGGCGGCATGCGCCACTTCACCGCACAGGCCGCAACCGACGCAGCTCGGCAGCACGGCCGCCACCGGGTCGCGGCGCAGCGGGTCAGGGTTAGGCTTGATGGACAGCGAAGGACAGCCTGACAAACGAATGCAGGAGTGATCGCCGGTACAGGTATCGGGGTCCACCCCGAATTTTTCCTCGACGATACGCACACCCTCTTTGGCCAGCTGGCGCCGTTTCGGCCGTTCCCGGCGTTGCCGGTTGAGCATGCATTCAGACTGCGCGATGACCACTTTGGGACCGCTGTCCGGACTGGTCAACGCGTCTTCCAGCACGGCGCGCATGGCCTGCAAGTCATAGGTTTTGGTGACAGTCCTGACCCATTTGACGCCCACGCCCTTGACCGCAGCCTCTATGCTCTGGTGCGTCGTTCGGGCAGGAGTGTCGGCCTTGGAAGACAGGATGTCCTGCCCGCCGGTGGCGGCGGAATAGCCGTTATCAACAATAACAGTGACATTATTGCTGCGGTTGAAGACCGCATTGCCTATGCCCGAGGTCAGGCCGTTATGCCAGAAACCGCCATCGCCCATGATGCTGATGGTGCGCCTGTCGGTTTCCGGTGTATTGAATGCTGCCGCCCCGGCGGCGCCCAGGCCGTAGCCCATGGACGTCGCGCCGATATTGAATGGCGCCAGCGCAGCAAACTGATGGCAGCCGATGTCCGCGCTGACATAGTGCTTGCCTAGGCGGTTTTCGGTCATTTTCAGCGCCGTGAAAATTGGCCGTTCCGGGCAGCCGGTACAAAACGATGGCGGCCGCGGCAGCACGCCCGAGACGGGCTCCAAGGCCACGCCCGGCATGGATGGCACAATCGGAATCACCTTGGGGTCCAGCAGCCTGGCCACGCCTGGCGGCAAGGCGCGTCGGCCCAGCAGCGCCGGGGCATGCGCCTGGAAAAATTGCCGCAAGCCCTTGAGCAAGACGCGCGGCGTGTATTCGCCCGCGCGCGGCAGCATGTCCTTGCCATGCAGCCGGGTCGGCGCATCGGCGCGCCGCAAAATCGTGTGCAGTTCCTGCTCGATGAATTCCGGCTGGCCTTCTTCCAGCATCAGCACGGCGGCTTTACCCTCGCAGAACTGCAAGACCTCATCAGGCAGCACCGGATAGACCACATTCATCACATAAATGGGGAGGTGAGTCTGCCCATAGATATCCGCCAGCCCCATCAGCGCCAGCACCCGCATCAAGGTGTTGTAGATACCGCCCTGCACGATAATGCCCAGCCCGCGTTCCTCACCCTCAAAAAACTCGTTGAGCCGCTGGTCGCGAATGTAGCGCTGCGCGGCCTGCCAGCGCGATTCGACTTTTTCATGCTCATGCAGGAATGTGGCCGGGGCCAGCGCCATGCGTTCCACATCGCGCCGCGGATTCTCCATGGCTTCTTTCAGGGAAAAGGCCGGCGCCTGATTGTCCTTGGTTTGGAAGCGGCCATGAAAATGGCAGGCACGCACCCGCAGCGTCAGCATCACCGGCGTATGACTGGCCTCCGACAGTTCGAAACTGCGCTCGACCGCATTGACCAGCGAAGTCAGATTGGGGCGCGGGTCCAGCAGCCACATCTGCGACTTCATCGCAAAGGCATGGGAGCGTTCCTGAATGATGCTGGAGCCCTCGCCGTAGTCTTCACCCAGAATCACCAGCGCGCCCCCAGTGACCCCGCCAGACGCCAAATTCGAGAGCGCATCCGAGGCCACGTTGGTGCCAACCGTGGATTTGAAGGTAATGGCGCCGCGCAAGGGATAATGCACCGACGCGCCCAGCATGGCTGCCGCCGTGGCTTCGCTGGCGCTGCTCTCAAAATGCACGCCCAGCGCGTCCAGTTCTTCGCTGGCATCGGCCAGCACATCCATCAGGTGCGATACCGGCGAGCCCTGATAGCCGCCAACATAGGCCACACCTGCCTGCAGCAGCGCCTTGGTCACGGCGAGGATGCCCTCGCCCTCGAACTCCTGACCGGCGCCCAGCCGCAGTTTTTTGACTTCTTGCTTGAATGATCGCTCTGCCATGGTGTCTCCCGTGGAATCGTTGAGCCGAGCGCCCCCCTGCCCGCGCGGCGGAGGGCCTGAAAAAAATGAAAGCGTCAGGAAATGCCTAGCCGAAGCGCGCTGGCAGCCAGGTCGCGATGGCCGGCCAGTAGAAGATGGCTGCCAGCAGCACCAGCGTGATGAGCACATAAGGCGTCACCGCGCGGAAGATATCGGCCATGGACACTTCCGGCGGCGCCACGCCGCGCATGGTCATCAGCAACATGCCGTGGGGCGGCAGCAGCAAGCCCAGCTGCATGCAGATCAGATACATGATGCCGAACCACACCTGATCCACGCCGAGTTGATTCACGATAGGCATGAAGACCGGCAAGGTAATCATCATCATCGAGATCTGCTCGATGAACAGCCCCAGGAAGATCAGCAACAGCAACATGCAAGCAATGATGGCCGTGGTTGACAGTCCGGTGCCGGTAATCAATTGCACCAGGCCATTGGTAGCGCCGGAAAAACTCAGGATCTGCGAGAACGTGGCTGCACCCAGGATGATGAACAGAATCATCGCGGAAATAACCATCGTCCCTTTCAGCGCATCGAACAGCTTGCGCGGCGTCAGGGCGCGGTACAGCACGGTAATCAAAATGCTGGCCAGAGCGCCCAGGGCCGCGGATTCCGTCGGCGTGGCCCAGCCCGCCAGCATGGAACCGACCACGACAATGAAGATGGCAGCCAGCGGCAGCACATACACCAGGAACGGCGTGAAACGCGCCCAGCCGTAGTAAGGCTGCAATTCGCTATTGGGTGCGCTCTTGGGGTTCAGGGTGGCGCGCACCACGATGTAGCCGATGAAAATCAGGCTCAGGATAAAGCCCGGGGTAATCCCGCCGATGAGCAGCTTGGAAATCGAAATACCGGACAAAGACCCCAGCAGCACCGTAATCGCTGACGGCGGAATCAGCATATCGACCGCCCCGATGGCCATGATGGGGCCGCAGGCCATCGTGGGCTTGTAGCCACGTTGCAGCATCATGGGCATCAGCAGGCTGCCCAGCATGGCCGTGGTTGCGATGGTCGATCCCGAAATAGCGGAAAACACCGTTCCGGCCACCACCGCGACCACGGCCAGCCGGCCCGGCACGGCGCGTATCAGCCGCTCGATGCCATCTATGACCTTCATCGCCACGCCGGTATGGAACAACACCTCCCCCATGAGGATGAACAAGGGAATCGGCGTCAGGGAAAAACTGGTGACCGAAGCTGAACCATTACGCACCAATTGCCCCAGGCCAGGCTCCCCGCCCAGGTACAGCAATGCGCCCAGCACATTGATCACAAGAAATGAGAAGGCGACGGGCATGCCGAGAAACAGCAGCACTGTCGAGCCTCCGAAAAGAAATAAAGCAGCAAGTTGCCATGTCATGATGGTCTATACCTTGATTCAGGCACGCGGCGCGCGCCGTGCTGTAGGAATGTCCGGGGTAACGCGGATGGCGCCGTCTCAGCTGGCCGACACGGCGTCATGCCGCGGCTGGTGTTTGGCGCGCCGCAGACGGTCCATGCGGAAGATGAATTCCAGGCTCAGGAGCGCAAACCCCAGCACCCAGGGCGTCGTCGCCCACCACTCCGGCGTGACCAGGGTTTTGGTCACCATGCCGCCGCCCTCATAGGCTTCCCAGGTTACCTGCCAGCCCCAGATCGCCAGGATCAGGCTGCAAGCCAGGCCCAGCAGATCCGTCAGCCATTCGCAATACCAGCCCGCCCGGGCCGGCAGCGCCTGGAGCAGGATATCGACGCGGATATGCTGGCCCTGGCGCAACAGCCAGGGCGCGGCCAACAGCGTCATGACGGCCAGCATCCGTTCGGATACCTCATTGCTCCAGGACAGATCCAGCCAGCCAGTATTGCGAAACAGCACATCGGCGCAGATCAACAGCGTCATGGCCAGCAGGATCAGGCAGGCAATGCTGAAACACAGATACAGCAGCTGCCCATAAAAACGGGATGCCATGTTCATGGACGTACCTCGCAGAGAAATAGACGGGCGCAAACCGGCGGGCGGACCTCACCGAGGCCGCCACGCGGTGCGCATCCAATAATTCAGGGTCAGGGCTGGCCGAACAACGCCTGCAACTTGTCGCCATGCTTGGGGCTGATTTCCTTCACCCTGCCCCAGGCCTCATCACTGGCTGTCTTGCGCAGTTTTTCCGCCGCCGCCTCATCCAGCGCAATGACGTGAATACCGGCCTGCGCCTGGCGCGCGGCCTCCTCGGCCACCTCCTGCTGGTAGGTGGCATTCTGTGCTTCCGCCCAGGCAAACTGTTGGCTCAGGAAATCACGCTGTTCCTGCGTCAGGCTATTCCACACGGCCAGATTCATCAGCACACCATTTTCGGAGCTGTAGAACCCAGGATCGACCCGGTACTTGGTTTTCTCATGCCAGCCCAGATCCAGCATGCCGCCGATGGGCCAGCCATAGCCGTCCACCACACCGCGTTCCAGCGCCGTGTACAGTTCGCCTGGCGCAGTCTGCACCACGGTCGCACCCAGCGCCCGGAACAGATCGCGATATACCGGCGTGATACGCATTTTCTGCCCGTCCAGGTCTCCATCGAAACCCTTGTTGGTATAGATGTGATACGGCACATGGTCGCTCAGCCTGGCCTGATAAATCAGGCCTTTGGGCGCCATCAGCGTATTCATGTAGTCGATGGCGCCGTTGGCGCGCAGCTCTTCCGTGCTGCGGTCGGTAAAGGCCATGGCAATCGCCTCGGGCACGATATTGGTGTAGAACACCCCAGTCACGTTAACCAGATCAACCACCCGGTTGCGCACGGCATTGCCGACCTCGAACGGCGGCACAGCCTTGGGGCCGCCGATATAGTTGATCTGCACGAGCCCTTTTCCTTCCGCATTGATCTTATCGACCAATTGTTCGAAATGACGGGAAAAAAATGACCCTTCATCAAACGCGCTGACTGCGCGCAAAGTCACTTCCTGGGCGGCAGCAGGTGCCGCCAGCAGACTGGCGGCCGCCGCAGCCAGAACGGCAACGGCGGCATGCGCGGCCGCGCGGGGATGCCGTATGGCGCTGCCCTCTCTGCGGAAAACCAAACAGGATACGAAAGCGCGCCAATTGCCAGGCTGGCGTTCTCCACGGGATTCGCGCATGTATTCAAGCGTAGGCATGTTGTCTCCATTGATGGATATCGAAACCGGCTGTCAGCAGCCGGCTCTTTCTTATTGTTTGTCTTGGTGCTGCCGCCCCGCCCGTCTCCATACGGGCAAGCACGCGATCTCCGTACCTCCGCGGCAAACCGCCAGCTATCACGCACAAACAGTCTACGAGCCAGCATTTATGACGGTCAATCACGTTTATTGCTAATATCCATTAATTATTTTCATACTCAAGACTACAATCCAGGCAGTCTTTCAAAGGGACACGGGCATGGAAATCAAGCAACTCAAGGCCTTGCAGGCCATCGTGGACACCGGCAGCTTCAGCGAAGCCGCCGCCCAGCTGGATCTGACGCAATCCGCCCTGAGTCATCAAGTGCGGCGCCTGGAAGAGGAGCTGGATGAAACGCTGCTGATCCGCGCCCGCCCCAAGGTCTATCCTTCCGAAGCAGGCCAGGCCGTGCTGGCGTCGGCCCGGCGCATCCAGGCGGAACTCGCCGCCCTGGAAACGCGCTTTGCACGCACCCGCAAAGGACCGGTCACTGGCACCTTGCGGATTGCCGCGACCTCTCTATCCATCGTCTATGTGCTGGGCGACCTTTGTGAAGCCTTTCTGGAAAAATATCCCGGCATCGAAGTCATTTTCACTGCGGCCGAAACAGCCAACGCCGCGGTCCGGCGCGTGCTATCCGGGACGTCCGACCTGGCGTTCGCGCCCATCATCGAAGCGAACCGGCAACTGGTCACCGTTGCGCTGGGGCGAACGGAACACGCTTTCATCGTGCGCAACAGCCACCCGCTGGCACAGCAGGACGCGGTCTCGCTCGATGAGTTGCGTGTGTTTCCGTTCGTGCTGTTTCAATCTGGCAGCGGCACCCGCGACATCATGGATACCCTGCTGCTGCCCGGCGGCGGCTATGGCCGCATCCTGACGGAATCCAACGATGCCCAGTTCATCAAGCGCATCGTCTCCATCACCAATGGCGTCGCGCTAATGCCGGTTTATGCCTTGTCAGACAGCGTGGCGCGGGAAAAACTAAGCTTGCTGCCCTGCTCGGAGGCCGTGCCGCATGTCGATATAGGCATCGTGCACCGCCGCAGCGTGCAAATGCACACGATTGAACTCTTCAAGCAGCTCTGCCTGGACCAGCGCGGCCCATCCATGCTGCACTTCACCCGCGCCAATCTGGGCCGGACGGGGTTGGGCGGCGCCTAGAAGCCAGGAACATGGCGCGCGGGCAGCAAAAAAATGGGCCGGCATCAGGCCGGCCCATTTCTGTCTGCGGGATCAGAACGGAATGTCGTCGTCCATATCCGCCAGATTTGCAGCCTGGCTGGGGCGCGGCGCGGTTTGCTGCGGCGCCTGGCGCTGTTGCGTCATCTGGCGCGGCGCGGGCGCCGCGTCGCCATAATCGGAACCGCCGGAACGGCCGCCGCCGTAATTGCCGCCACCACCGCCGCCACCGCCATCTTCACGGCCGCCCAGCATTTGCATCTGGTCAGCCACGATTTCCGTGGTGTAGCGCTCGATGTTTTCCTTGTCCGTCCACTTGCGGGTTTTCAGGCGGCCTTCGAGGTAAATGGAACGGCCCTTCTTCAGGTACTCGCCAGCGATCTCGGCCAGGCGGCCATAGAACACCACGCGGTGCCATTCCGTTTCCTCACGGCGATCGCCGCTTGCCTTGTCTTTCCATTGAGAAGTCGTTGCCACGGATACGTTGCAGATTGCCGCGCCATCCGCGCTGTAGCGGACTTCGGGGTCGCGCCCCAGGTTGCCCACGATAATGACCTTGTTGACCGACGCCATGCCGTTCTCCTCTACGCACTACATTGAAGGGCGCTATAGTACCAAGTTGGCCTACGCATCTGTGACTACCGGATGGACGAAATTCGCATACGCGGCGCACGCACCCATAACCTGAAAAACATTTCCCTGGACCTGCCCCGCCACAAGCTGGTGGTGATGACCGGCGTCTCGGGTTCTGGCAAATCTTCCCTGGCTTTCGACACTTTGTATGCCGAAGGCCAGCGGCGCTATGTCGAAAGCCTGTCGGCCTACGCGCGCCAATTCCTGCAACTGATGGACAAGCCTGATGTCGATCTGATCGAGGGCCTGTCCCCCGCCATCGCCATCGAGCAAAAATCCGCCGGCCACAACCCGCGATCCACCGTCGGCACGGTAACAGAAATCCACGACTATCTGCGCCTGCTGTATGCCAGAGTTGGCACGCCTTATTGCCCGGAGCACGGACAGCCGCTGGAGGCGCAAAGCATTGCGCAAATGGTCGATGCCATCCTGGCCATGCCCGAGGAAAGCCGCATCGCCATTCTCGCCCCCGTGGCCCATGACCGCAAGGGCAGCTTCGAAGCGGAATGTGCCAATCTGCAAGCGCAAGGCTATGTGCGCCTGCGGCTGGATGGCGAGATGACGGATATCGACAGCATGCCGGCGCTGGACCCGAATGCCCGCCATAGCCTGGATGTCGTGGTTGACCGGCTGCGGGTGCGCGCCGGTGTGCGCTCGCGCCTGGCGGAAAGCCTGGAAACCGCGCTGTCACTGTCGCAGGGCCGCATTCTGGTTCTCGATATGGACAGCAATGCTGAACAGGTCTTTTCCAGCCGCTACGCCTGTCCGGTCTGCAGCCGCGGCCTGACGGAACTGGAACCGCGCCTGTTCAGCTTCAATAACCCCATGGGTGCCTGCCCCTGCTGCGACGGCCTGGGCCAGGTTGGTGTTTTCGATGCCAAACGGATTGTCGCTTTCCCCGAGCTAAGTCTGGCCGGTGGCGCCATCAAGGGCTGGGACAGGCGCAATGCCTTCGCCTTCAATATGCTCAACAGCCTGGCAACGCATTATGGTTTCGATCTGGAAACCCCGTTTGATGACTTGCCCGAAGACGTCCGCCAGATCGTGCTGCACGGCTCCGGCACCGAGGAAATCGAATTCGCCTACCTGAATGAGAAAGGCCGCAGCACGGTACGCAGCCACCCCTTCGAAGGCATCATCCCGAATCTGGAACGGCGCTGGCGCGAAACCGACTCTTCCGCCGTGCGCGAGGAATTGGAAAAATTCCGCAGCATCCAGACCTGCCCCGATTGCGGCGGCTCGCGCCTGCGCGCAGAGGCCCGCCATGTCCGCATCGGCAACGACATGCCGCCGGGCGAGCGCCTGGGCCAGGAAACCGGTCTGGCCATTTATGAGGTCGAGGCCATGCCGCTGGCCGCCTGCCAGACCTGGTTCGACAATCTGGCGCTGGAAGGCGCGCGCCAGGAAATCGCGGCGCGTATTGTCAATGAAATCAGCGCCCGGCTGCGTTTCCTGAATAATGTCGGCCTGGGCTATCTGTCCCTAGATCGCAGCGCCACCACGATTTCCGGCGGCGAAGCCCAGCGCATCCGCCTGGCCAGCCAGATCGGCTCGGGCCTGACCGGCGTCATGTATGTGCTGGATGAACCGTCCATCGGCTTGCACCAGCGTGACAATGACCGCCTCATCAGCACGCTCAAGCATTTGCGCGACCTGGGCAATAGCGTCATCGTCGTGGAACATGACGAAGACATGATCCGTGAGGCCGACTGGGTCGTGGATATGGGGCCAGGCGCAGGCGAGCACGGCGGCACCGTGACGGCGCAGGGCACACCGGCCGAGATCCAGGCGCAGCCTGCGTCGCTGACCGGCCAGTACCTCAATGGCACGCGCGCCGTTGCCATTCCGCAACGCCGCAGCGTCGATCCCGACACCCGCTGGCTGGAAATTTCCGGCTGCACGGGCAACAACCTGAAAAACGTCGATCTGCGCCTGCCTGTGGGCAAGCTGGTCTGCGTTGCCGGGGTGTCAGGCTCGGGCAAATCGACGCTAGTCAACGACACCCTGGCGCGTGTCGCCGCCATGGCCTTGAACCGCGCCCAGGAAGAATCCGCGCCTTACAGCGCCGTGACCGGCCTGGAGCATTTCGACAAAATCATCACGGTTGACCAAAGCCCTATCGGCCGCACGCCACGCAGCAACCCGGCCACCTACACCGGCCTGTTCACCCCTATGCGCGAACTGTTCGCCGGCGTGCCCGAAGCCCGGGCGCGGGGCTATGACCCCGGCCGTTTCAGTTTCAACGTCAAGGGCGGCCGCTGCGAAGCCTGCCAGGGCGATGGCGTGGTCAAGGTCGAAATGCACTTCCTGCCGGATATGTATGTGCCTTGCGATACCTGCCACGGAAAACGCTACAACCGGGAAACCCTGGAAATCCGTTACCGGGGCCGCAATATCAGCGAAGTGCTGGACCTGACGGTGGGGCAGGCGCTGGAATATTTCGACGCGGTCCCGGCCATCGCCCGGCGCCTGCAAACGCTGGCGGACGTCGGCCTGTCCTACATCCGCCTGGGGCAAAGCGCCACGACCCTGTCAGGCGGCGAAGCCCAGCGCGTCAAGCTTTCGCTGGAACTGGCGCGGCGCGGTACCGGCAAAACCCTGTATGTCCTGGATGAGCCGACCACCGGCTTGCACTTCCAGGATATCCAGATGCTGCTGCAAGTGCTCAATCAATTGGTGGAAGCGGGCAATACCGTCCTGGTGATCGAACACAATCTGGATGTCATCAAGACCGCAGACTGGGTCATAGACATGGGGCCGGAAGGCGGCCAGGGCGGCGGGCAGATCGTTGCCCAGGGCACACCTGAGTCCATCGCCAGCACGGACAGCCCCACCGCCCCCTATCTGCAGCGTGCGCTTTCCATGGCAATATAGTGCCGGCGCGCGCCTGCCTTTCCCTCATTCGCAACAGGAGTTTTACCCTATGAACGGTATTTCAGATCGTGAAGCCATCGGCGAACTGCGCAATACCCTGGGGCTGGATTGCGTTGAGTTCATCGAATACGCCACCACCCGCCCGCAGGCATTCGGGCAGTTGCTGGAAAAACTGGGCTTTCATCTTGCCGGGCGCCACCGTTCCCGCGAAGTCCTGCTGTACCGCCAGGGCGGCATGAACATTATCGTCAATGCCCATACCCAGGAAGGGCTGAGCACGGCTTACCCGTCCGCCATGCCCGAAATCGCCGCCATCGCCTTCCGCGTGCGCGATGCCGGTGCCGCCTGGCGCGCTGCCACGGCGCGCGGCGCCTGGCCGGTCGCGCCTCAGGTCGAAGCCATGGAGCTGAACATCCCGGCCATCCGGGGCGTGGGCGCCAGCAAAATCTATTTCGTGGACCGCTACGAAGAATTCTCCATTTATGACGTCGATTTCGTGCCTGTGGACGTTCCGGCGGCCCGCCGCCCGCTGGCCACGCCGCTGCGCTTTTTCGGCATCGTGCAGTATGTCGGCATCGGCCGCCTGGACGACTGGATCGCCTTTTACGAAAACCTGCTCGATTTCAGCGCCCTGCCGCCGGGCACGCGTTTTGGCAACCTGCCCAGCGGCCGCGTGCTGCAAAGCCCCTGCCACCGCTTTTTCCTGCAACTGATCGAACCCACGCCTGACGCTGCCAGCGCCCATCCGGTCGAACAATTGCACCGGCTGGCCTTTGCCACGCCCGATGTGCTGGCCAGCGTGGAACAAATGCGCCGCAATGGCCTGGATTTCGTCGAATCTTCCCTGCTGCACAGCGATGACCGCGGCGCCCTGACCCAGGCCTATCTGGATGGCGTGCATTTTGAACTGGTGCGCGAGCTGGACGATGCCCCGGGGGCAGCGTCATGAATATCGGACAATTCGGCATAGATAGCGTTTCGCTTGCCGGGCCCTTGCAGGCCCGTCTGGCTGCCTCGCAAGCCGCCGGCTTCACCCGCATCTGCCTGACCGCCCAGGATCTGGTCGAACACCCGCAGGGTCTGGACGACGCCATCAGTCTGGTGCGCCATAGCGGCCTGGAAGTCACCGCGCTGCAGGCGCTGCGCGATTACGAAGGTTTGCCCGGCCTGCTGCGCGAATACAAGACGGATATTGCCAAGCACCTGCTGGAACTCTGCCAGGCATTGGATTGCCGCGTGCTGATTGCCAGCGCCTCGACCTCCGGCCACGCCAGCCAGGATCAGGACATCATCGCCACCGATCTGCGGCGCCTGGCCACCCTGGCCATTCCGCTGAACATCCGGATTGCCTACGAGGCCATTTCCTGGGCGCGCACCGTCAATGATTACCGCCTGGCCTGGAATATCGTGGAAGCGGCCGACAGCCCCAACCTCGGGCTGGTGCTCGACTCTTACCACATCCTGGCCACGGCCACCCCGCTGGCCGACCTGAGCGATATTTCCCCGGAAAAAATCTTCCTGGTGCAGCTGGCGGATTTTCTCTGGCACAGCGTGGAAACCGCCAGCGAACGCCGCGCCGCCGCCAGGCATTTCCGTGTGTTTCCCGGCGAAGGCCCGCACAATGCCCAGTTGACGGATATTGTGATGCGGCTGCATGAGATCGGCTATACCGGCCCGTACAGTTTCGAAGTCTTCAATGATGACTACCGCCAGCTACCCGCTGCGCTGGTGGCGCAGCGCGCCCACCGCGCCGCCGCCTGGCTGAGCGAAGCGGTACTGCGGCAATCCGCGCCCATGCCGGTGTTCAATCGCCAGGCTGGTTAAAACCGCCCCCGCCGTACACCGGCGGGACGGCCCGCACGCCTGCCGCCGTCCCGTCAGCGCATCATCATCGCCATCGCCAGCATTGGGCCTTGCCAGACGCCTAGGCCTGGATTACTCCACCCGCCGCATATCAAACAAGCGCTCATGCTCGCGCATGGCGTAGCGGTCTGTCATGCCGGCAATATAGTCAGCAATGGCCCGGGCCTGCCCGGCCTTGTCCTGGTGCCGGTAATCCGGCGGCAACAGACGAGGGTCATCCAGAAACGCCGCGTACAGCTCGCGCACAATGCGCCGCGCCTTGCCCGTCATGCGCATGACCTTGTAGTGACGGTACAGATGCTCAAACAGGAAGTGCTTCAGCTCGTCGCTTTCGCGCCGCAAAACCGGTGAAAATCCGGCCAGCAAGGGCGCCGCGCGAACCGCATCGGCACTCGCTGGCGCATGCTCGGCAATGCGCCCGGCCGTCGCCACCGTCAAATCCAGGATCAGCGTTCCTATCATTTGACGGATGGTTTCCGCCACCAGCCGCCGCTCCGGCAATGCCGGGTAACGGGCACTGGCCTCGGCGTAATGGCGCCCGAATACCGGCACCTCCAGCAGTTGCGGCAATTGCACCAGCCCGGAACGCAGGCCGTCATCAATATCATGATTGTTGTAGGCAATTTCATCAGCCAGATTGGCCAATTGCGCCTCCAGCGAAGGCTGCGTCCGCGTCAGGAAACGCTGCCCGACTTCGCCCAGCTGACGGGCATGCGATACCGAGCAGTGCTTGAGTATGCCCTCGCGTGTTTCAAAACACAGATTCAGCCCCTTGAAGTCCGCGTAGCGTTCTTCCAGCTCATCCACGACCCGCAGGCTTTGCAGATTGTGCTCAAAGCCGCCCGCCTCGGGCGACAGCTCACGCATGCAGGCATTGAGCTCATCCTGCCCCGCATGGCCGAAGGGCGTGTGCCCCAGGTCATGCGCCAGGGAAATCGCTTCGATCAGGTCTTCATTCAAATGCAGGCTGCGCGCCAGCGTGCGCGCAATCTGCGCCACTTCCAGGCTGTGCGTGAGCCGGGTGCGAAACAGGTCCCCTTCGTGGTTGATGAAAACCTGGGTCTTGTATTCCAGCCGGCGAAAAGCGCCGGCATGAATAATGCGGTCGCGGTCGCGCTGGAACTCGCTGCGGTTGGACGGCGGAGCTTCGGCTACCCGACGGCCCCGCGTCTGGCCGGGGTCGCATGCGTAAGCGCCCAGGCCATTGGCGCCCGGCGCGGGCAGGAGCCTGGCCAGGCGCTCGGCGCTCATGCCGGCGTCCCGCAAGCCACCGTGCGCGACAGCACCGCACGCACAGCGTCGTCCGGTGCGGTACGGGTGATGGCGCGGCCGATTTCCGGCGTCAGCACAAAACGAATTTCCCCGGCGGCGGCCTTTTTATCGACCTTCATCAGCTCGAACCAGCGCTGCTCGCCCAGATCCGGCGCCTGCACCGGGCAGCCCAGCGCCGCCACCACCTTTCGCACACGCTCGACTTCCGCGCGCGGCAAGCCCTCTACTTCGGCGGACAGCTCGGCTGCCTGCACCAGCCCGCAACCCACGGCTTCGCCGTGCAGCCACTTGCCGTAGCCCAGACCGGCCTCAATAGCATGGCCAAACGTGTGGCCCAGATTCAGCACCGCGCGGATACCGGTTTCCCGCTCATCCTGCGACACGACCCAGGCTTTCAGCTCGCAGGAGCGGCGGATGGCATAGCCCATGGCCTGCGGATCCAGCTCACGCAAGGCCTGAGCGTTGGTTTCGCACCACTCGAAAAATTCGCGGTCCAGGATCAGACCATATTTCACGACCTCAGCCAGGCCTGCCGAAATTTCCCGCGCCGGCAGGCTGCGCAGCACATCCGTGTCGATTTCCACGGCCACCGGCTGGTAGAAAGCACCCACCATATTCTTGCCTAGCGGATGATTGATGCCCGTTTTGCCGCCGACCGAGGAATCCACCTGCGCCAGCAGCGTGGTAGGCACCTGCACAAAGCGGATCCCGCGCATATAGGAGGCCGCCGCAAACCCGGCGATATCGCCGGTCACGCCGCCGCCCAGCGCCACAATCACCGCGCGCCGGTCGCATTTCTGGCGCAGCATGGCGTCGAAAATCAATTGCAGGGTTTCCCAGGTCTTGTATTGCTCGCCGTCCGGCAACAAGACATCGAACACCGGCTTGCCGCTGGCAGCCAGCGCCTGGCGCACGCGGTCCCCATAAATCGCGTCTATCGTCGGATTCGTCACCAGCGCAATGCGTGTCGCATCAGCCGGAATCGCCCCAGCCAGGGCATCCAGCCGACCTGGCGCGATGGTGATGGGGTAGTGGCCGCCAGGGGTATCAACGGAAACGACGTTCATGGGTTCTTCTCAAATGACAATGCGGTTTTATGACTTGCTGCCAGGCGCAAGGCTGGCATGAACAGCAACCGGAGCGCCCGCGGGGGGCAGTGGGCCAACTTCCTTTTCAATATTCTGCAGCAGCGGCACCAGGTTCTTCAGCACCTGGGAAATCGACACACTGCCGGTATCGACCACGATATCGGCCACTTCTTCATAGATAGGCTCGCGCCGCGCCAGTAAATCGCGCAGCGTGGTCCGCGGATCGCTGGTCGCCAGCAAGGGCCGGTTGCGGTCCGAGCAGGTGCGGCGCCAAAGTTCATCGACAGAAGCGCGCAAATAAACAACAATGCCGCGTTGCTTGAGCAACACGCGATTTTCCTGCGCCACTGGCGCGCCGCCCCCTGTTGCCAGGATAATGCTGCGCTGACGCGTGCATTCTTCCAGAGCCGCAGTTTCCCGGCGCCGGAAACCTGCTTCGCCCTCGATCTCGAAAATGACGGGCACGCGCACGCCGCAACGGGCTTCCAGCTCGTGGTCCAGGTCGAGAAACTCCCTGCCGCAGGCCCGCGCCAGCCGCTTGCCTATGGTGGTTTTGCCCGCGCCCATCATACCTACCAGAAAAATAGGCAGGTCATGATGCAACCAAGTTACGCGTTCGCCATCTAAGGATGAAGCCGCTGGTGACGAATCCGGCGGCAAGGAAGAAATTGCATTCATTCGCACATTATCCCATCGCGACGCGCGTCGCGGGGGCTAAACTGCGCGATCGGGACAGCATATCCGGGCGCCGTAACGAAAATTTGCCCGTTCTGTCGTCGCCTGCCCTTTAAAATCCCCGGTCATGAGTAAAACCGCCAATTCGAAATCCTCCGACACGCCCCGCCGCAAGTTTTCCTTGGGCCGTTTCCTGACGAAAGCCGCCGTGCTCTGCGCCGGCCTGGGCCTGGCTGTCGCGCTGCTGGTCGGCCTGGCGCTGGCCCTGGCCTGGCCCAACCTGCCAGAGCTGCACGCGATGACCGACTACCGGCCGCGTGTGCCGCTGCGCGTCTATACCGCCGATAACGTCCTGATCGGCGAGTTCGGTGAAGAACGCCGCAATGTGTTGCGCATTGACGAAATCCCGGACGTCATGAAATCCGCCATGCTGGCCGCCGAAGATGACAATTTCTATCATCATGGCGGCATTGACTGGCGTGGCGTGGCGCGCGCCGGCCTGACCAACATGCTCAACATGTCCAAGAGTCAGGGCGCCAGCACCATCACCATGCAGGTGGCGCGGAACTTCTATTTGTCTTCCGACAAAACCTACTCGCGCAAATTCTATGAGCTGCTGCTGACGTTCAAGATCGAGGCCAATCTGACCAAGGATCAGATTCTCGAGCTCTACATGAACCAGATTTACCTGGGCCACCGCTCCTACGGCTTTGCGGCCGCCGCGCGCACCTATTTCGGCAAGCCGCTCTCCGAGATCACGACGGCAGAAGCCGCCATGCTGGCCGGTATTCCCAAGGCGCCTTCGCGTATCAACCCGATCGCCAACCTGGCCCGCGCCACGACTCGCCAGCGCTATGTGCTGAACCGCATGCGGCAGCTCGGCTATATCACCGAAGACGAATATCAGACCGCCATCGCCCAGCCCATCACGCTGCGCTCCATGCAGGGGTCGCGTTCCGGCGGGTATGCCGTGCATGGCGAATATGTCGCTGAGCTGGCCCGTCAATTGCTGTACGACGTCTATCAGGATGACCTGTATGGCCGCGGGCTGAATGTCTATACGACCGTCACTTCGCAGGAACAGGAACAGGCTTACCGCGCCCTGCGCAATGGTGTGCTGGATTACACCCGCCGGTCTCGCTATCCCGGCCCCGAAGCGCAGCTCGATCTGCCCGACGGCCTGGAAAACAACGCCGCCGCCTTTGATGAATTCCTCGATGGCGTGCTGGAACAGTACCCAGACAGCGATGACCTGCTGACTGGCGTCGTGCTGTCGGCCAGCCCGACGGAAATCCGCGTGGCTCGCACGGCCTCGGAAATCCACACCATCACCGATAAAAAGACTCTGGCTATCGTGGCCCGCGCCCTGGCCAGCACCGCCAAGCCCGACGAACAGCTGCGCCGCGGCTCGGTCGTGCATCTGCACAAGAACGGCGATGGCTGGGAAGTCATCAACCTGCCCGCCGTACAGGCTGCCTTTGTCGCGGTATCACCGGACGATGGCGCCATCCGCGCCATGGTTGGCGGCTTCGACTTCGACCGCGGCAAGTTCAACCGCGTGACGCAAGCCTGGCGCCAGCCTGGCTCCGTCTTCAAGCCCTTCATCTACGCCGCCGCCCTGGAGCGCGGCATGACCCCGGGCACGCAAATCTCCGACCAGCCCTTCACGCTGACGGCCGCGCAAACCGGCTCGCGCCCGTGGACCCCGAAGAACTACGGCGGCGGCTATGAAAATATGCTGACGATGCGCACGGGGCTCTACAAGTCCAAGAATATGGTGTCCATCCGTATTCTGCAGGCCATCACGCCGGCTTATGCGCAGGAATACATCGCCCGTTTCGGCTTTGACCCGGCGCGCCATCCGGCAGTGCTGCCCATGGCCCTGGGCGCAGGCTCCGTCACGCCCTTGCAGCTGGCCAGCGCCTATGCCGTCTTTGCCAATGGCGGCTACCGTGTCGAGCCCTACCTGATCCAGCGTGTGACCGACAGCGAAGGCAAAGTCCTGATGCGCGCCAACCCGGCAGTGGCGGGTGACGTCCAGGCCAGGGTGATTGACCCGCGCACGGCCTATGTCATGGATGACCTGCTGCGCGGCGTCGCCACCTCCGGCACAGCCGCCCGCGCCCGCGCTGCGCTGCAGCGCAACGACATGGGTGGCAAGACGGGTACCACCAATGAATCCCACGATGCCTGGTTTGCCGGTTATACGCCGCACCTGTCAGGCGTCGCCTGGATGGGCTTCGACAATCCGCGCTCGCTGGGTTCGCGCGAAACCGGCGGCGGCGTCGCCATGCCGATCTGGGTCAGCTTCATGTCGCAGGCGCTCAAGGGGAAACCGGAAAGCCGCCAGTCCAAGCCGGATGGCCTGATCAGCGAAAACGGCGATCTGTACTTCGCCGAATTCCCGCCAGGGCAAGCCATCGCCAGCGTCGGCCTGCCAACGCCGGACACGCTGGGCGAGTTCCTGATGAACCTGCCTGCCGCGGAAGGGGAAGCCATTCCCATCCGCTCGGACAACAATGCTCAACCCTCCATGAGCAACGACGAGCTGGGACAATTGCTGAACCGCCTGGAACGCAATAACTAAGCCTGCCATCACTAAACGTGCCATAACTCGGCACGCAACAGCCGGCACAGCACAGTGTGCTCAGCGCTCCAAGCGCAAAAAAACGGCCAGATACTTGTGTATCTGGCCGTTTTCACATGGCAGCGCCGCCACATTCATACGCTAAGCGGCGGCTGGCCCGGACGGCGGCCAAGCCACGGCGGGCCGGGCCGCTTCGGTCTGCGCGGCGTTCAGAGCTTGAGCACCAGCGTTTCGCCGCTGGCATTCGAACAGATTTGCGACACAGCATCCTGCAAATCCGGGCCGCCGCGTGTGTCTTGCCAGGTTTTATCGTCCACCAGGCGATAATGGAAGCCGCCACTGCGTGCTGCTACCCAGATTTCCCGCATGGCGGCCTGGCTGTTTATCACAACCTGTTCGCCGTTTTCAAAAGCCAGCGTCAGCACATTGCCGCTGAAGCTGGCCTCGATATCGACATCGGCCGTGGCATTCCAGTCATCCACCTGCCTTTCTATGGTTTCCAGCACAGCATGGGCTCGCGCCAGGAATTCAGTTTCAGTCATAATCGTACCTTGCACGCATTAACGGAGTTTCCAGTGTTCACATTGGCCCGCTTACGCTCGGCCTGCCGCATTTTAGCCAGCATAGTCCTTATCGGGCAGTTGCTCGCCTGCGGTTACAAAGGCCCCTTGTATCTGCCATCCTCGCAGTCCGAGACTGCGACTACCTCTTCTCCCGCAACATGAGCCTACACCCCAGCGTTCCCGCCACCCTGCCCGAACCCGTCGGCGCCCCTTATTTCCACTACGAGCATGGCGAGCTGTACGCCGAAGGCGTGCCGGTCAGCGACCTGGCGCGCCTGCATGGCACGCCGCTCTATGTTTACTCACGCGCCGCCCTGCGTGCGGCCTGGCAGCGTTTCGCCGATGCCATCAACGGGCGCGACGCGCTGGTGTGCTACGGCATGAAAGCCAATTCCAACCTGGCCGTGCTGCGTGAATTCGCCCGCCTGGGCGCCGGATTCGATATCGTGTCCGGCGGCGAACTGGCCCGGGTCCAGGCTGCTGGCGGCGATCCTGGCAAAGTGGTGTTCTCCGGGGTAGGCAAACAAACCTGGGAACTGGAAGCAGCACTCCACGCCGGCGTGCGCTGCTTCAATGTGGAATCCGTCGCTGAATTGCAGCATCTTTCAGCCACCGCGGCCCGGCTAGGCCTGAAGGCGCCGGTATCGCTGCGCGTGAACCCGGATGTGGACGCCCATACCCACCCCTATATTTCCACCGGCCTGAAAGAAAACAAGTTTGGCATCGCCATTGAAGAAGCCGTCGCCGCCTACCGCCTGGCCGCCAAACTGCCGGGCCTGGAAATCGTGGGGGTGGATTGCCATATCGGTTCTCAGCTGACCGAAATCGACCCGTACCTGGACGCGCTCGACAAACTGCTGGATCTGATCGACGCCCTGGCAGCCGAAAACATCCGCCTGCGCCATCTGGACATCGGCGGCGGCGTCGGCATCCGCTATCGCGACGAACAGCCGCTATCCCTGCGCGCCCTGCTGGACGAAGTCTTCCGCCGCGTGGCCGCGCGCGGCCATGGCAATCTGCAACTCGTCATGGAGCCCGGCCGGTCGCTGGTCGGCAATGCCGGCATTCTCGTGACTGAAGTGCTGTATCTGAAGCATGCCGAAGCCAAAAACTTCGCCATTATCGACGCGGCCATGACTGACCTCATCCGGCCCACGCTGTATGACGCCTGGCACGGCGTGCTGCCCGTCAAAACACCGGCCAGCGATACCGCCGCCGCCCATTACGATATCGTCGGCCCGGTCTGTGAAAGCGGCGATTGGCTGGCGCGCGACCGCCAATTGGCGCTGCGCCAGGGCGATTTGCTGGCCATTGAATCGGCAGGCGCCTATGCCTTCGTGATGAGCAGCCAGTACAACACCCGGCCACGCGCCGCAGAAGTCCTGGTGGACGGCACCGTGGCGCATCTGATACGCAAACGCGAACAAATCGCCGAGCTCTTCGCCAGCGAGATGCTGCCGCCGGACGCCTGACAGCCGCCCCCTAAGCGCGGGGCGCAGCGCGGCATGTCCCTGAAAAACCGGCAGGCAACTGCCGGTTTTTTTTATTGCTTGCTGGCTGGGCAGAATCCCTGCCCTGCCCCTGTCACAGCCGGCGTTCAGCGTTTATCATACCTGCCAGCAAATGAGAACGCTTACTTCTAGCGTTCCCTGATTTCCACGCGGGCGCTGCGGCTCCCTTCCTTCACGCTTGCCGCCGCCCTATCACCAGGACCTCACACCGCATGTTCCGTTCCGCCCTCATGCTGGCAGCCGCGCTATTGCTCAGCGGCTGTCTTTCGACCTCGAATATCACCACCATAGATGCCCCTGAAAAACTGCAGGCTATCACTGCCCTGCAAGGGCTGGAACGGGACCGCCAGGCCATCCTGGCCATGCAGGGCGAATACGAAGTCGGCTTTGCTTTCGATGAAATCGACCCAGCCCCTGGTTATGAGCCCAAGCCGCCCAAGCGCAGCGGCGCTTTCGAACTGGTGCTGGTTGAAGAAGACACGGGCAAGAACATCGTCCTGCAGCATCTGCTCGTGCATCGCACACTGGGTTTCGTGATCAAGCACTGGCGCCAGGATTGGCACTACGAAGCCCCCTCCCGCCTGGTCTTCACGGATGACCAGACCTGGCGTCTGGAACCCATCCCGGCGGAACAGACGGCAGGCGCCTGGACCCAATGCGTGTATGAAGTCAGCGACGCGCCGCGCTACTGCGGCACCGGCAAATGGCGCTATGACAGCGGCGAGCCGGTCTGGACCTCGGACGCCGGCTGGCGCCCCTTGCCGCGCCGTGAATACAGCACCCGCAACGATTACAACGCCGTCGGCATGGTCAACCGTCACCGCATTACCCGCGACGGCTGGCGCCACGAGCAGGACAACCGCAAAGTCATCCGTGAAAACGGCCAGGAAGTTGCCACGCTGGTGCAAGAACATGGCGTCAACACCTACCGTCATATCCGCGGCTTCAACTTCAATAGCGGCTACCGCTACTGGAATGACAACAGCCGCGCCTACTGGCAGCGTATCCGGGCGGAATGGCAACGCCGGGCCGAACAAAACGGCGGCATCCGCCTGAACTATCCGGTCGATGGCATGGACATGATCTGGAATATGTACTGGCAATCGGAAGCCGCGCGCCAGGGCAACCGGGAGGTCGGCAACGAAGAAATCGTGGAATTGTTCGAACCCTGGGTGGCCGCGCCCTGATAGGCGCTGAGGGCGCCTGATTGTCCCCTATTGCCCCCCTGCTGCGCCCCAATGCTACCTGCCGCGCCCGTCTTGCCGCGCTGCGGCAGAACGCCTAAGGGGTATCGTCCGCGGTGGATGCCTGGCCCGCCGTCCGGCGCGCCAGCATCTCCTGCATGACATCCTGCAGGGGAATCACCCCTGCCGTCCGTGATTTCCCGGCATGCCCCAGCATATCAGCCAGGGTATGGGCATCCAGCGTGGCCATGAACGCTTGCAGAGCCTGGTGCAACAGGCCCTGCAAGCTACAGGAATCTGTCAGCAGGCAGGCCCGATCCGGCTCCTGCGGCCCAAAACAGGCCACCAGCGCCATATCGTCCTCCATGGCCCGCACCACATCGCCAATACTGATTTCAGCCGGCTGAAGCAGCAACCGGATCCCTCCGCCCTTGCCGCGCAGCGTTTCAATAAAACCTTTGCGGCCTAGCTCGTGCACCACCTTGACCAGGTGGTTTTCGGAAATGCCATAGAACTCGGCCACGGAAGCAATGGACGTCAAACGGCCGCGCTGCTGTCCCAAGTACATCAGCGTGCGCAAGGCATAGTCCGTTTTCAGCGTCAATCTCATTGCATATCCATCAAGCCATCAAGGGCTGTCCTGCCCGCCGCCATGCGGTCCACAGCCATCCAGCCAGCAAGCATCTGACGGGCAAGCGCGCCGCCAGCAAATTCCAAGGGTACTCAAATCGTCCCGCAGGCGCCAGCGCCGCCCCCGCGATGTCGCGACGCAACATCAAAAGATGCATTTCACTTGCATCTTTAATCGCGAACGCTATAAGATGCATAAAAAATACACCTTAAAGCATTCAGCGGGCATGACATCAGGTACTGGCCTGCCGATTTTTACCCAACCGACACAAGGAATCATCATGAGCCACACCCTGGAAGCCTCCCAACTGCTGGGCGCCCTGGAAAACGTCGCGGTCATCTCCACGACCGACCTGCAAGGGAACATCACCTACGCCAATGACCTGTTCTGCAAGCTGACCGGCTACGCCCGCGAAGAACTGATTGGCCAGCCGCACAGCCTGGTGCGCCACCCGGCGGTGCCCAAAGCGGTTTACAAGGAAATGTGGGACACCATCAAGGCTGGGCAGATCTGGACCGGCATCATCCCGAACGTCGGCAAGGGCGGCGGCGTCTATGTTGTGGATACCACGGTGCAACCGCTGTTTGACGATCAAGGCAACATCACGTCGTACATCAGCATCCGCCGCGTCATCAACGATCTGATGCAAGATTTCGAGTCGGTAGAATTCTCCAAGGAACAATTCGACGAGTACTACGACAAATAAGCATCATGGCCGCCATCATCGAACACCTGCTGATCGGCTACGGCTCGGAATCCGGCAATGCCCGCGCACTCGCCCGCCGTCTGGGCGACCTGCCCGCCTTGCAGCCCTATGCGCCACGCGTACAGGCGCTCAACGACATCGAGCCCGCCCAACTTCCCGCCGGCACGCTGCTGGCGATCATCTCCAGCTCCTTCGGTGATGGCGACCCGCCAGGCAACGCCGAAAATTTCCTGGCCCGCGTCCGCCAGGCCGGGCGCCTGGAATCGCTGAATTACGCCATCTTCGGCCTGGGCGATACGGCCTATCCGAATTTCTGCGGCTTCACCAAAACCCTGGATCAAGCCCTCACGGAACGCGGCGCCGCCCCCGTCATCCTGCGCGTCGATGCCGACGCCTGCTATGAAGATTTCTTCGAGCGCTGGACACCCGTGCTGCAGCAAGTGCTGTCGGGCAACTTGCGGGCAGGCCAGCTCTTACGGCTGCAAGTCACCGCCTATGGCGCCCACACGGCCTTTGCCGCACCCATTCTGGAGCGCCTTCAGCTGAACCAGGGCGCCCCCGGGGCCTGGCATATCCGCCTGGACATCACCGGCAGCGGCATGATTTATCGCGCCGGGGACAATCTCTACGTCATGCCCGAAAACGACCCGGCGCTGCTGCAAGGCCTGGCCGACTGGTATGGCAACCCCGAAGCCGCCACGGCCCTGGCAGGCAAAGAGTTGCGCCTGCTGGGCAAAGGCCTGCTGCGTGACCTGGCGCGCCTGTCCGGCAACGAGCGCTTGAAAGAGCTGCTGAAGATCAGCCAGCGCAAGGCTCTGGATGACTACCTCTGGGGCGCTGACCTGCTGGATCTGCTGCAGGACTTCTGCTCCCCTGAAACCGTGCCGCTGGACGCGCTGCTGGACTGCGCCCTGCCCGCCTGCCTGCCTCGCGCCTACTCGATCGCCTCCGCTGGCGGCGACCATATCGACCTGTGCATCCGTGAAGTCGCCCATGAACGCAACGGCCGCCTGCATCGCGGCTGCGCGACCGGCTGGCTGCTCCGTCATGATGGCCCGGTACGCGTTTTCTGCCGCGCCAACCCCGGCTTCCACCTGCCGCGCGACGCCAGCCTGCCGCTCATACTGGTCGGCACCGGCACCGGTATCGCCCCATTGATGGGCCTGCTGCGCGAAATGCGCAGCAGCGGCAAGCGGCGCGAAACCTGCCTGATCTTCGGCGAGAAATGCAGCGACAAGGATTTTCTCTATCACCAGGAATTGCGCGCCATGCTGGATGACGGCACGCTCTCGGACCTCTATACCGCGTTCTCCCGCGATGGCGGCACGAAATACTACGTCCAGCACGCCATGGCAGACCAGAGCGGTTACCTGCGCGACATGCTCGCCCAAGGCGCCCATCTCTACCTGTGCGGCAACAAGCGGCACCTGGAACAGGCCGTGGCCAGCGCCATTGACCACATCATGGAAGGCGTCCCCGGCCTGGCGGACAATGAAACCGGCTGGCAATTGCTGGGACGCACCGGCAGATTGCACCGGGAGCTTTACTAAACCCCCGGACAGCTAGCAGGCCGACAAGCGGCACAGCGGCAAGAGCCGCCATGGACAATCCATTCACCGCGGCAACACCGCGCCGCCTGGCCCGCTCATGCGGGGGCTTCTTGTCACGGAGCGCCCGCATGACGTTGCCGCCAGCCGTGCCCCTGCTCATCCATACCGGCTCGCGCAACGGAAATTCGGAACGTTGCCGCCAGCCGGACTGAAAAAAACTGGCCCAGGCGCCCATCTCGTTATGGCATCAACGGTCAAACTCATGACTTGATGCCATAACCCAGGATGAAATCTTCGGCTGAACCGGCAGGCAGCGCTGGCAAGACTACAATACGCAGACTCCTTTTTTCCAGGCTTTCCCGTGTCCCTATTGCATCGTGCCGCCTTTACGGTTTCCGCCGCCCGGCTGGACCAGCTCCCGCCGCCCGGCCCACCCGAGGTCTGTTTCGTGGGCCGCTCGAACTCCGGCAAATCGTCTTCCATCAATGTGCTGACCAATCAGCGCCGCCTGGCCTTTTCCAGTAAAACGCCCGGCCGCACGCGGCTGATCAATCTGTTCGGCATTCCCGACCCGCTGGAACCTGGCGCGCAATTGGGCTACCTGGTTGACCTGCCAGGGTACGGCTATGCCGCAGTCGATAAAAAATCCCGCGAGGAATGGGCAGATGTCCTGGGCGGCTACCTGCACACCCGCACATCGCTGGCGGGCGTCGTGATGCTGATCGACATCCGCCGCGGCGTCACCGAACTGGACCGGCGCCTGGTGAACTGGATCGCCCCAACCGGGCGGCCGGTACTGGCGCTGCTGACCAAAGCTGACAAACTGCCCTACGGACAGCGCATCAAAGCCGTCTATGCCGCGCGCAAAGACCTGGCCGACATCGGCGCCCTGCACACGGTGCCGTTTTCCGCACCCGAGCGCATCGGCCTGGAAGAAGCGACGCTGCTGATCCAGAACTGGATTTCCCCGACCTTCGTGCCCTGAACACGGCTATTTACCCGCCGGTGCGATCATCGTTTCCGCGCACCGGCCGCCTCACACCGCACAGGCTGCCGCCGCCGTGCTTCTCCGGTGCCCCAGCCTGCAACCATGAACCCATGGTCTCACCTGGAGCCCGCCATGACGCACACCCCCTCATACACCGCCGACTTTCCCCTGTCCCGCCCGCGCCGCCTGCGCCGCGATGACTTCTCCCGCCGCCTGGTCCGTGAACACAGCCTGAGTGTCGATGACCTGATCTATCCCGTCTTCGTGGCCGACGGCACTGGCCCGGACGAACCCGTGCCCTCCATGCCCGGCGTCGTCCGCCATACGCTCGACAGCCTGCTGCGCACGGCCGAAGAATGCGTCAAACTCGGCATTCCCGTCCTGTCTCTGTTTCCCGTCATCGACCCGGCGCTGAAAACCCCTGATGGCGTGGAAGCTGCCAACCCTGACGGCCTGGTGCCGCGTGTCGTCCGTGCGCTCAAACAACGCTTCCCGGAGCTGGGCATCCTGACCGACGTTGCCCTGGACCCTTACACCAGCCACGGCCAGGACGGCCTGATCGACGAACAGGGCCACATCCTCAATGACCCCACCGTCGAAATGCTCACGCGCCAGGCCCTCACCCAGGCTCATGCCGGCGTGGACATTGTTGCCCCCAGCGACATGATGGACGGCCGCATCGGCAACATCCGCCAGGCGCTGGAAGACACTGGCCACATCAACACCCGCATCATGGCCTACTCGGCCAAATTCGCCAGCGCCTTCTACGGCCCCTTCCGTGACGCCGTCGGCTCGGCCGGCAACCTCGGCAAATCCGACAAAAAAACCTATCAAATGGACCCCGGCAACATCGACGAAGCCCTGCGCGAAGTCGCCGCCGACCTGCGCGAAGGCGCGGACATGGTCATGGTCAAGCCCGGCATGCCTTACCTGGACGTCTTGCGCCGCGTCAAGGACGCCTTCCGCGTGCCCACCTTCGCCTATCAGGTCAGCGGTGAATACGCCATGATCAAAGCCGCCGCCCAGAACGGCTGGTTAGACCACGACAAAGTCGTCATGGAATCCCTGCTCGGCTTCAAACGCGCCGGGGCCGATGGCGTGCTGACGTACTTCGCGCTGGATGCCGCGCGCTTGCTGCAACGCGCATAGATAGATACGGTACCTATCAGGCCCTCGGGCAGCCATCGTGCCGCCTGGGGCCTGTGGCCCTATCCGTGAATGCAGGAACAGCCTAATATCGGCACGCTGAGGCAGTGTTTATCAGGCAGGCCCGCGGCACACGCCACAGCAACAATATGCTTGCCGCGCGCAGGCTCCGCGCCGCATGGCGCGCGTCCATGCAGATCCTGCAAAAACAGCAGGGCGCGCATTCGTATCAAGAGGACTGCGTGAACAACGGGAAAAAGATCATCATCATCGCTGGCCCAAATGGGGCAGGTAAAACGACCTTCGCCCGTTCTTTCCTGCCTGCCGAAGCCGGGGTGTTGCGCTTCATCAACGCGGATCTTATCGCTGCGGGGCTCTCACCCTTTGAACCAGAAGCCGCTGCCATCAAGGCAGGCCGTCTCATGCTCGAAGAAGTGAAGCAATCCGTCGCCGATGGCGCCAGCTTCGCGCTGGAAACGACACTATCGGGCCATGGTTATCTGCGCCACATCCGGCGCTGGCAAACGCTGGGCTACCGCGTCAGCCTGTATTTTCTCAGTCTGTCCGATGCCGACACAGCAGTCGCCCGTGTGGCAGAAAGAGTCAGGCAAGGCGGCCACCATATTCCTGAACCCGTCATTCGCAGACGCTTTATTGCTGGCATGAAAAACTTTATCCAGCACTATCGCCAGCAAGTCGATGACTGGGCGCTGTATGATAATTCCGGTAGCCATCCTATATTATTGGAATGGGGAGAAAATTCATGAGCCACGCAGACATCTCGACCGCCAAGAACCCGGACTTGCGGGCATCCATGGCTGCCTTGCAACGTGCGGCCGAAGCCGCCAGGCAACTCGCCATACAAACCAATACCGCCATTGTTCTGGTGGAACACGGCAAGCTGGTCAAAGTCTCTGCCGAGCAGTTGCGCCGGCAAACGCGCCAGCGCTGAAACCGCCTTCCGCCGTCAAGACCCCTCACTGACCCATCAAATAAACCGGCCAGGCCTGCCCGCCTTCCCGCATGGCCTTGCGCGTGCCCAGGCACGTGTCCCGCCAATCTCCTGGCTGCTCTGGCACGCCGCTGCCCGATTCAGCCTCATTCCGCACTAGCATGACGTGATGCGGCACAAGCGTGCCCAAGGCACACTTGCGCCCCGCCCGCCCCTCCCCGGATAGAAAGACCATCCACGCGCCATGGCAGGCCTATGACGCGGTCAAACATCGTTTCCGTCACCTCTGGCCCCATCCGCGTCCTGCAAACCGCGCCAATATATTAATGCGTGTCATTATCGGAACCATTTTTAGCTAATATAGGTATCTCGCCCTGAGAACCTTCGCCTAAACCGGCCCCGAACTCACCAGTCCGTAACGAATAAGTCACCGCGCAAGCAGCTGAGCACAACAAGGCAGCACCGGACTGCCTGGTTCTAGCACCACGCACCAATATTTCGCTCAGCACTATCAAAGAAGCACGCAAGAACACCGTATGACAGCAAATAAATTAGTGCAGTTAAACAGTCACCATCAGCGATACATATACAAATATAAACCCGCCCTTCTCATTAGGGTTCGAGAGATATTCAACACTCGCCTATCCCATGTAAAACATGAAAGCAGACATACTAATCGCTATATACCTTTTAAAGCCCAATGAGGGCGGCCGAAAAACGGACATAGAAGGCGACATTTTTAAATGCCCGATTTTTGTCAACCAAACCGGATTTGATTGCAGACTGATTCTTCACGGCAAAAAAATGATCCTGGGGACCAACCATACTCTCCCTGCCGCCTTTCTTGACCGGGATAGCGCACTTTCAAAAATAAAAACAGGCACAAAAATCTCATTGTGGGAAGGAAAAACAATTGGCTATGGAGAAGTCCTGGAAATATACGGCCAGCAGCCTCAGCAGTTCCCCATACCAGTCTAAGCTCTTTCCAAGCACGCCAGAACTCTGAAAGATCCATCAACGGAACAACCTGAGCGCAACATTAATGTTTTCATCCAGAACATTACACTCTCTTACAGATCTTGAAAGAGAGCTTCAAAAAGAACATAAACACTGGCTGGTCCTTGGGGCTTCCCATGAAGCCACCATCGAATTTCATCAGATCCAAACATGCAGAAAAGGCATGAATTTCGGAATAGGCGTCGCCATTGCAATCAGTGGCGCCAGACCAAAATGCATCACAAGCACCAACCAAAAAAACATTCTCATTGGATTTGACTCATTTATCTCAAAAGTACCGCTACGACCCTCACCCAACTCTTTACCTCAATATGAAATCAAAAAAATAGATGGCGTTTTTTTTGATTTCATACCAATAAAAGATCAAATCTGCGTCATCCACGAAATCGGAGCATATCTGATGACGGAAGATCTATAAATCATTTGGAGCATATCCACTGACATTTTATCCACCTGGACCTTGGATAAAGAAAAAGAAACTCTATTACTAACAGAACTGTACTTTTCAAAACCAATATTAGTATCCATTCACACAGGAAAGAAAACCTAACATCTCCATCTATACCACGCCGACTAAGCAACCATCGGCTTCTGTTACTTAACAAAACCCCAAACACCCAGTCATTTCAGACGTTTCAAAAATAACCAACGCACTAAAAGCCAAAATGTAGCGGACATGTCATCGTCGATGGCATCCGGCTAGATTACAGCGCCTTCAAATTCCCCGATGGAGCAATTAACATTGAACGCTTCACTCATCCCTAAAAGCAAGCTTCTTAGAAAACTGCGAGAAGAAGAAAAAAGACTAATCACAGCCATGCTTAGCGAAAAAATCATTGATCTGACTAACGCAGAAATTGATTCAGCCCTAGTCATAGACCTGAACGATGGGAATATGGGCAGCATAAGATTCATCTATGACACAGACTCTACCTATCAAGCCCAAATTGCGAGCGCTGAGTATGCAGATAGTGATGGAGCAATAGTCAGCATTGCGATCAACACTAACACCCAAGGCAATTTATATGAAATTGATTTTTGGAAAACAGACTTTTCAGCCCTACTAAAATACCCCACGCCAGAGAAACTTATCAGACACAAAGAACAAGGCGCATCAAGCCAATGATATACATGAATCAGCCGCACGTTCCAAACAGGCGCCCAGGCAACTCTTATCAAGAACCTTTGCAAAACCTCGCCCGACAAGAGAACCGAGCAGACGTTATCAGCAAATCAAAATCAGAAGATAGTTCGGCCAGCAACCGAAGCAATCAAGCAGTGAGACAAAACATGAACCATATTCTCAATAACTTCACGGATCGGAACAATTAAAGCGCTACATTCCCCGCCGCATTTATCCAACCAAGAATATCCAAGCTATTCCTGTCGAATTTGGGAAATAAAGATGAAAGTAAAATGCGTACGCTTCCTTGACGAAAATGGAAACATCAAATCTGACTCAGCATGGCTAACGATTGGACAGACCTACCACGTCATGGAAATCTACATTAGCAGCTCTAGAGCGTGCCGCTATAGAATAATTTCAAATCACAAAGATCCCGGGTTTTTTTCTATGGGATTGCATCCCGCCGAATGCTTCGAAATCACCAGCGACATCATCCCTTCCAACTGGAAAATGAAGATCCACAAGATGTCAGCCATTGAAATATCTCCAGCACGCTGGCAAGAGAACAATTTTTTAGAAGATTTTTATGATGCAGACCCCGCCGTTTACCCTATCTTTGAAGCGGAACGCGACATTATTATGCGCGAAGACCCTTGAGCCAATTGAGAGCACAAAAAGACTAATAAAGCCAATGATATAAAGAAATCATCGCTTTGATTTCATTTTACAACCAAGGATCGCATTGCCAAAACAATCCCCATTTACATATCTGACGGATGAATAATGAGCGAAACAATAGAACTTACATTTGAAAACGTTCCGGAAACGTTATTTGAAAAACCCATCCAAACCATCACACTCCATGCCAAACCCGAAAAAATATTCACAAGTGAAGATGGCGACGCAATTTACATTGCAGGCGAAAGCATATCCGAAACAATAAGAAGAATCAAACCACCAACAGCATTATTTTTTATTTTTGAAAGAGTAAGAATCGGAACCATAGAAATAAAAAAACCATTAATAAGAATTTTATTATTAGAAAAAGAGAATGAACTTAACCTGATATTCAATGACAATGACATAGCAGGAGACTCCGAAAAATCCACAATTCAGCAACTTGCAATAGCAACCAAGCAACTGGCATTTGAAAACAACATAGAAATTTACTATTGTGGCCTAGAGCCAGCCAATGACACAAACACCCAGTTTTTTTCAAACTCCAAAACCGGCATAGGCGGCCCATCATAACCGCTCTTAAAACACCCACAACAAAACGGTCTTCACACTATCATTCATTGAGCATGACTTATACAAACATAAGCCCGCCCTTCTCATTAGATTTTCGAGAAATGCCAAAGACAGAACTCAAGAACTACGCCAAGTGGTTCCATGAAATCCTGCCAGTCCGAATCAAAGAATTGGAAAGTTTTGTACAAAGCACGGCTGGATTCGAAAAATGGCAGGCTGACTTCACCCCTGACTCCTTGAACCAGCTCGACAGTTGGTTCGAGGAACAGATCGAAACCCGGACAATGACCCAAGATGAAATCGAAGAAACAAGAAGAAAATTAGTGATTCCAATAGAAATTGGCACAACCGAACTCTCAAACCGGACATTTTCCTTGGCGATAGACATCGGGATGTATTTTGGACAAACATTACTGAAAGGAAATCCAAAATTGAAATGGGGCCAAAATTTAAAATCAAAAAGACACATTGACTATGGACAGCCCATCCTCATTGGCCAAGGCTCCATCCCGTGCAACCCAGTAGGCCTCTTAATCACGCGAGCCTATGCAATAACTAGAAAATCAAAAAACAAGAAAGAATTATTGGAAACTTATAAAATCTGGGCAAACATTCTGAGTACATGATGATGTCCAAAAAAACCGAGCAGACAAGCTAAAACCAGAAACCAGACCAACACACCAAACCCAATACCAAACAGATATGAGTCAAACCAGGTCAGATCAAGTTGATGCGATATTAAAAATCGGAAAATCAATGGAAACCGAAGGAATAAGAAATTGGGCCTTAACCCCCAAAAAAGCCATCACAGCAATTCGCTCGCTAGAAAAAATGAAAATTGCCATTCTAGGTGGCGATGTATATGAAATCATTAACAACCGTTTCACATCCACATATGAGAACTGGTATTGCAATAAAGCACAAGACGAGGATGACAATCAGTATCTATTTAGGAGCATCCATATGGCAAGACAATACATCCTCAACCATCAATCGAATAGCAAAATCATCTATTTCTGCCTGGTGCCCGACGTTCGATAAAATAAATCTTTGCCCCCCAAAAAACCATGACCCCTTTTGAAATCATACAAGAGCATCATTTCCTAGATTGGGTCACACTACTGGCAGGCTTAGAACGAGGATGGTGCACAAAGGAAGATGTCGTTAAGTATGCTGAGAACCAGCCATAAAAAAGCAATAGCGAAATAGATACTCGGCTGATAGGTATCATCAACTCAGAACAAACTTCATATCTTGAACTTATTTCACAAATTCAAGATTTTCTTGACCACCCTGAAATTGAAAAAAACGAGAGCAACTCCGCATTATTAAAATGGAGGTTTGCATTCATCACGTCTTTACTAGAAAAAGAAACTTCAAAGCAAGAAAAAATAGCCCTGCTCCAGGAAATATATAGTCAATTTGGGTACCCTGAAGACATGATATCTTGCAGCGTTTACCACAACGACGGCATTGACCCTCTAGTCGCTGCGCAGACGGTTGTTGATCTGTTACGCAAGAACCTCGAAAAATAATCCTAATTTTTCAGGCAAATAACTTCAAAATTATTTGAAAACCTGTCACCAGCAGCACACGGTTGTCCGGATAGGCACGGCAGAATCGTCAGGTGCAGGCACCCGGCGGTGCTGGCGGAAGACTGATATTTTTCCGAAAATACGATGCCACTCATGACATGAAGGCTTCCCGTCCGCCTGTCAGGCCGATTGGCAGCGGGTCGTTGATATAATGATTATTTGATCAGCCTGCGCGGCGCGCCGACCTGTCTGTGTCGCGGCAGCTGCCCTGAGTTCACCCACATCCTGCTCTTGCGATGGGCGGCAGATGACCAGGCGGCAGATATACATCCGGCAACGGTACTGATCAAACCCGAAGCGCCCAGGCAGAACAGCACCACGGGAACGCAACCCATAAAAGCTGCGACACCGGCTTCGGGATAAGTGCCTCTCAAGGGAATGGTTCCGCAGCCGCTTCGGGGCGCGGGTCATCTTGAGGACTGGCTGCGCCGTCACCATGAGGTTCGGTCTCACGCCAGTCTGAATGACCTGACACCCTGGCAGTTCGTGGAAGCGCAGAGCCAGGATTGCACCGCCATGGCCAGCGCCCCTCATACCCATGACAGGAAATTCCAGGCAGGGGAACGGCTATCGTTCGTTGCTTCGCCTGGCCTACAAGCCGTAGTAAATAAAGCTGCTGAAACAGCGTTTTGAGAAAATGATGGATGATTGGGTCCCTTTAGCCTTAGGTACGATCAAGTTCATTGTGCTGGGCACATGCTGTTTTTTCGCCATTAAGTCGCATCGCGATGGCGCAAAAAAAGAGCGTGAGGAAGAGCTGGAAAGAGAGAGAAAGATGAAGGAATCGTCGTAGGCCAACGCCACACGATGTCATCCAGGGCGCTCAGAAATACCGTGTTTCACGACGCTTGCCCTGCACGTCCTGGCACTCACATCAAACGCGACAACAACTCCTGACGGTAGCGAATGCCCATGCGGGCAAATGCCCGATTGCGATAGGTTTTGGTCGTCGATACCGACAGAGACAAATCTGCCGCAATGCCGTCGTATGTCCACCCCAAGGCCAGCCGGACGCAAACGTCGCGCTCACGCGGGCTCAAGGTCGGGCAATAGCGCGCCAGACGCTGGCGCATGGCATCCATGGACGGCAGTCCCGCCGGTGCCTCCAGCGCCAGATGGCGGGTCAGGCAGGCACGCACGACAGGGACTAGCCCGCCCAATATGTCGATTTCACGCTCACTGAAACCGCTCTGGCCTGCATGCCGATAGAAATTGATGGCCAGCAGTTCATTATCCTGCTCGACATTGACCACAGAAACACGCTCGCGCATCCCATGCCGGCGATAAATACGGTCGCTATGCGCACGCGGCAAATCATGCGCATGTATGTGGGATAGCACCGCGTCGCCCGGGATGGCCATGCCGTGCATAACGCCTAGTGACGCATCCTGCTGGTACAAGCCATCGGCATAGGCTGCAAAACAATCCTGCGTGATATCCAGCGCCCGGTACGCGCCTGACACATGCAGGCGCGGAGGACGATCCCGATACAAGCGATAGACCGACCAGGACGCTGCCGGCATGGTCAAGTTGAAAGCAGCCAGTGCTGCCTTGCCAAACTCCGCGCCTCCAATGCCCGCCACCATCTCTGCCACGGTATGCAAATGCTGGCGCAGACCTGTCTCCCGGCCTGATGCCGAATCCTGTATCTGGGCTAGGTTCCAGTATCTCATCGCCCCTCCCTCTACCCGTACTGTCGTCTTCATGGACGACATGACGGATTGCCTCCTGGTTTCTAAGCTCTATTCCGTACCGGCAACACCATAACCAGCCTGCGTGTCACCCGGCAATCGGGCCTAACGCTAACCCCTATCGCCGGCACGGGAGATCCTTATGAAACGACGTATTCTTGCCTATGCCGTCGCATTGGGCGGTATCAGCTTCGCCCCCGTTCACGCTATCGAACCGGTATTGAATATCGGCGTCATCCTATCGACCACCGGGCCCGGCGCCTCGCTAGGCAAACCCGCGGAAAAGACGGTTGCCCTGTGGCCGGAGCGGATCGGCGGCATCAAAACCCGTGTCACCTTGCTTAATGACGACACAGACCCCACTACCGCCGCCCGCAATGCCTCACGACTCATCATCAATGACTCCGTCGATGTCATCGTAGGCCCTTCCTTGACGCCGTCTTCCATCGCCATTCTGGATACGGTGGCCCAACACAGGACGCCGCTGATTTCTCTGGCGGGTGGCGGTGATATCGTCGCGCCCATGAACGGCACACGCAAATGGGCCTTCAAGATGTCTCCCCCCGAAGCCATTGCCGTCCGCAAGGTATTGGCGCATATGCAAGCAAACCAGCAGACCCGCCTGGGCGCCGCCGCGATTACCACCAGCTATGGTGATGGCTTTCTGAAAGCCCTGACGGAGGCCGCGCCGCACTATGGCGTTCAGCTGACCGGCGTGGAACGCTACAACCAGACAGATCCCAGCTTTACGGCCCAGGCCTTGAAACTCATAGCAGGCAAGCCAGACGCGATTTACATCTTCAGTGCGGGCACGCCTGGCGCCCTCCCTCAGCTGGAACTGGCGGCACGCAACTACCGCGGCCAGATTTACCAAACCCAGGGGGTCGCCAATGCTGACTTTCTGCGGGTTGGAGGCAAGATCCTGGAAGGAACGCTGTTAACAGCCGGGCCGGTTCTGGTTGCAGAGCAACTGCCAGACACCCATTCCAGCAAAGCCACAGCAGTCGATTACGTCAACCGCTATGAAGCCGCCCATGGCCCTGGGTCACGCTCTTTATTTGGCGCCAGCGCCTGGACCGCCATGCTGTGGCTGGATCACGCCGTGCCCCAGGCCTTGGCGCACGCGCAACCCGGTACACCCGCATTCCGTTCCGCCCTTCGTGACGCGCTCGAAACCATGCAAGGTGTCACCACGCCGGAAGGCAGCTACAGCATGTCGGCTGATGACCACAATGGCGCCGGTGATGACACACAGGTTCTGGTCCGCATCGGACACAATGCCTGGAGGCTGGCGGAATGACATCAACATTGCATCTGCCATCGCCTGGCCTGATTCCCGCCATGACGCTTTCTGTCGATGTCGGTGAAGCGCAGGACGTCGGCTGGGTGAACTCCGCTCATGGCAGCGGGCGCAGGCGTGTCGTGCCTATCCTGGGCGGCCATGCCCGTTGCGTCCACCCGAGCGGCCAGTGGCAGGCGCGGATTTTGCCTGCTGGCGCCGACTTTCAGTTGCTGACGCAAGACGGCGTTGCCTGCCTGAATGCCCGCTATTTGCTGGAAACCGATGCGGGCGACCTGATTTATGTTGACAACACCGCCATTCGCCGCGGCCCGCCAGATGTCATCGCCCATTTGTTGGCGGGCGATGCCGTTGACCCCGCGCAGGTTTATTTTCGCTGCCAGCCACGCTTTGAAACGCAGCAAAACAGCCTGCGCTGGCTCAATGAGAGCCTGTTTCTAGGCAGCGGCACCCGCCAGCCAACAGACGTCTATCTAGAAATCTACGCCGTCACATGAAGGCAGCAATGCCTACTTAACACCGCTCGCACCGTCCAGCAGACGGCACAGCCTGTTCTGGGCCTGACTCACCGCCCAAATAATGTATACATAACCTCCTAAAAACTCAGACAACAGGGCAAGCATTGATCCTCACCAGTTGATTTCAACTTATTGGAAATCTGCATTGCATCTCATCAAAAACGCCTGATACCCAGAAAAAAAATACTCAAAAACATCAAGACAAAGGTTTTCCCTAGCTCTCGCTTACCCTCGAATTCACACTCACCCCATTGTCATTCCCGAGCCAGGATGAATACATTATGTATACAACACATCCAATACCCTTCCGGGAGACAAAACATGAGCGAACGCAAGCCGGCCTTCCCCCTTAATGCCTGGTACGCCGCCGCCTATGACGTGGAGATCACGCACGCGCTGCTGGCCCGCACCATCTGCAAGCAGGATATGGTGTTCTACCGCCGCACCGATGGCGTGGTCGCCGCGCTGGAAGATGCCTGTTGGCACCGGCTGCTGCCCTTGTCCATGGGGCGCCTGGAAGGCGACGAGCTGGTCTGCGGCTATCATGGCCTGGTGTTTAATTCGGCTGGCCGCTGCACCCATATGCCCAGCCAGGAAACACTGAACCCTTCGGCCTGTGTGCGCACTTTCCCAGTGGTGGAGCGCCACCGTTTTGTTTGGGTATGGCCCGGTGATCCGGCCAAGGCCGACCCTGTGCTGATTCCCGACCTGCATTGGAATCATGACCCGGCCTGGGCCGGTGACGGCAAACGTATCCAGGTGAAGTGCGATTACCGGCTGGTGATCGACAACCTGATGGATCTGACGCACGAAACCTTTGTGCATGGCTCCAGCATCGGCAACCGCGCCGTGGCGGAAGCGCCCTTTGTCGCCACCCACGGCGACCGCACTGCGACGGTGACGCGCTGGATGGAAAACATCGAAGCGCCGCCGTTCTGGGCCGGGCAAATCAAGCAGGCGCGCGGCTACACCGGCCCGGTGGACCGCTGGCAGGTCATCCGCTTCGAGGCTCCCTGTACGGTCACCATTGATGTGGGCGTTGCCGAGACTGGCACCGGCGCTATTCCGCCTGGCGGCAATGCCGGCGACCCGAATGCCGGTGACCGCAGTTGCGGCGTCAATGGCTTCGTGCTCAATACCATCACGCCGGAAACGGATGGCACCTGCCATTACTTCTGGGCCATCACGCGCAATTACCTGACGGACGAGCAGCGCCTGACGCATCAAATGCGCGAAGGGGTTTCTTCGATTTTCCGTGAGGACGAAGTGGTGCTCGAAGCCCAGCAGCGCGCCATCGACGCCCGCCCCGGCCACAAGTTCTACAACCTGAATATCGACGCCGGTTCCATGTGGGCGCGGCGCCTGATCGACGGGCTGGTCGAACGCGAAACATCCGGCACCAAACCGCCAGCCATTGTTCCCATCCGCCAGGTAGCCTGATCACCGCGAGCACCGGCAGTTGCGGCCCGCAGCAAAAAACCGCGCCCGCCCATGGCATCACCCCGCCAGGGCGGTTACCCTGCCGAACAGTTCCCTTACCTTGCAGGAATGAATGATGCCCACTGCTCTCCGACAAGCCGGCGATGACGCTGCCACCAGCACCTCGCAAACCGTCAAGGCGCAACGCCAGATCCGGGAATTGATACTGGCCGGCACCCTGCCAGGCGGCAGCCGTATTGCCGAGCTGACCATCGTGGAAAAGCTGGGCATTTCACGCACGCCCATCCGTGCCGCGCTCATGCGGCTGGAACAGGAAGGCCTGCTGGAAACCCTGCCCGGCGGCGGCTACGCCGTCAAGATTTTCTCGGAACGCGATGTCACGGACGCCATCGAATTGCGCGGCATGCTCGAAGGCCTGCTGGCACGCCTGGCCGCTGAACGCGGCGCTTCCGGCATGTTGCTGCAGGAAGCGCGGCGCTGCCTGATCCATATTGATGAATGGCTGCGCGCGCCCACGCTCAGCGACGACACGTTTTCCCAGTATGTCGCGATGAACGAGCGCTTCCATGCGCTGCTGCACGACATGGCTGACAGCCCGACCATCGCGCGCCAGCTCGAACGCGTCATCAGCCTGCCATTTGCCTCGCCTTCCGGCTTTGTGATTGCCGAAGCCGAATCCCCCAACGCCCGCGACCTGCTGGCCGTGGCGCAGTATCAGCACTGGCAGGTGCTGGACGCCATCGAGGCGCGCGAAGGGGCGCGCGCGGAAATCATCATGCGCGAACACTCGCGTATCGCCCAGCACAATTTCCAGCGCGTGCTGCATAGCCCGGACGCCGTGCCCGCGTTGCCCCCGCAATCCATCGGCGTGCCATTGATACGCCGCAAGATCTGAACGTCACCAAGACCTGGCAGGATCCACCATGAGAACCCACGACAGCACGCCTCTACCGGCCCTTATCGTCAGCACCCGAGACCTGACGCCAAGCATCCGCGAATTCCTGATCCAGCCTCAGGACAGCCCTGTCGTCGGACACGAGCCTGGCGCCCATCTGCCGGTGCAAGTCATGGTGCCCAATGCCAGCGGCACATTGCAGCCGCAACTGCGCCATTACTCCCTGGTCGGCGAACCGGATGCCGCCGGCTACCGCATCGCCGTCAAACGGCAGGACGATGGCCGTGGCGGCTCGCTGGCCATGTGGCGCCTGGAACCGGGCGACCGGCTGGCCATTTTCACGCCCAACAATCATTTCCCGCTGGATCTCCAGGCCAGCAGCTATCTGCTGGCCGCAGGCGGCATAGGCATTACACCGCTGGTCTTCATGGCGCAACGCCTGCAAGCGCGCGGCGCCAGCCTGCAGATGATTTACAGCGCCCGCTCGGCCCAGGAGCTGGCCTATGCCCAGCTCTTGCGCGGGCAGCTGGGTGATGCGCTGCAACTGCATGACGGCAGCAGCGCGGCCCTGCCTGACTACGCCGCCGCCATTCGCCAACTGCCCGCCGATGGCCTGATGTACACCTGTGGCCCCGCCCCCATGCTGGAAGCGCTCAAACGCTGCTGGGCGGAAAGCGGCCGCCCGCTGGCGAATCTGCGTTTCGAAACCTTCGGCAGCAGCGGCAGCCACCCGGCCCAGGCATTCACCGTGCGGATCCCGCGCCACGATATGGAAGTGACCGTCCCGGTGGGCGCCAGTCTGCTGGACACACTGGAAGCCGCAGGCGTTGCCACGATTTCCGACTGCCGCCGGGGCGAATGCGGCCTGTGCGTCATGGATGTCCTGGGGGTGGAGGGTGTCATCGACCACCGCGACGTCTTCCTGTCTGAAGAAGAAAAGCACAGCAACACCCGTCTGTGCGCCTGCGTCTCACGCGTTGTTGGCAATATCTCGCTGGATACGGCCTACCGTTGCGACACCCTGCCTCTGCCAGCCTAGCTCATGTTTATTATGAATTATTTTCATATTAACCGTTTATCCATATTGCTTTAAGCCAGCATAAGAACTGGTGCTATCCCTGCATATTTAGGACAATTACAATCCTTGTCTGACTCACCTGCTGTTCCGCCGGAGACTTTCTAACATGAAAAAACGTCAATTTCTGGGTGCCCTGCTGGGCGCCGCCGCCTTTGCCGGGATCGCGCCTTCCGCCCTGGCGCAGGAAAAACCTTTCAAGGTAGGCCTGCTGCTGCCCATGACGGGCCAGTTCGCCACCACCGGCCGCCAGCTGGAAGCCGCGGCCAAGCTGTATGTCCAGGAACATGGCGATGTCGTCGCAGGCCGCAAGGTCGAACTGATCGTCAAGGACGATACGGGCGTGCCGGATATCTCCCGCCGCCAGGCTCAGGAATTGCTGGTCAAGGATAAAGTCGATGTGCTGGCCGGTTTCGGCCTGACGCCGCTGGCGCTGGCTGCCGCGCCGCTGGCGACGCAATCCAAGACCCCCGAAGTCGTCATGGCTGCCGGCACTGCCAGCATTACCGAAGCATCTCCCTACATTGTGCGTACCAGCGTCACCCTGCCTCAGGGCGCAGCCACCATGGCCAAATGGGCGCCGGAAAACGGCATCAAGAAAGTCGTGACACTGGTCAGCGACTACGGCCCCGGTATCGACGCCGAACAGTCCTTCATCGAAGAATTCAAGAGCAAGGGCGGTGAAGTCGTCGAAACCCTGCGCGTGCCGCTGCGCAACCCGGACTTCTCCCCCTTCCTGCAGAAAGTGCGTGACATCCAGCCCGATGCCGTCTTCGTCTTCGTGCCCTCTGGCGCTGGCGCAGCCCTGGTCAAGCAGTTCGTGGAACGCGGCATGGACAAGGCCGGCATCCGCCTGATCGGCACCGGCGACCTGACCGACGACGACCTGCTCAACGGCATGGGCGACGACGCGCTGGGCATCATCACCGCCTATCACTACTCAGCCGCGCACCCGTCGGAAGCCAACAAACAATTCGTGGACGCCTTCAAAAAGGCCAACAACGGCATGCGCCCCAACTTCATGGCCATTGGCGCCTATGACGGCATGCATGTGATCTACGAAGCCATCAAGGCCACCGAAGGCAAGGGCGACGGCCCGGCGCTGCTGGCCGCCATGAAAGGCCTGAGCTACGAAAGCCCGCGCGGCCCGGTCACCATCGACCCGGAAACGCGTGACATTATTCAGAACATCTACCTGCGTGAAGTGAAGCGCGACCCGGCAGATGGCGAACTCTACAACATCGAATTCGACGTGGCCGAAGCCGTGAAGGATCCGTACAAGGAAGCCAAGAAGAACAAGTAATCCGCGTTCAGCGGCGGCCGGGCCTTGCCGTCCGCCGCTGCCCGCCAGGCGCGCGCCCCGCGGCGCCGCCCGCCCTTTCCGCTTCTCTCCGCTACGCCCCGCCCCCTATGCTGACCATACTTTTCGACGGCATCGCCTACGGCATGCTGCTCTTCGTATTGGCTGTCGGCCTGGCAGTCACCATGGGCCTGATGAATTTCATCAACCTGGCCCATGGCGCCTTCGCCATGGTTGGCGGCTATGTCACCGTGATCCTGATGCAGCGTCACGGCATTCCCTTCCTCGTCTGTCTGCCGGTGGCCTTCATTGTGGCCGCCGCCCTGGGCGCCCTGCTTGAGCGCACGCTCTACCGCCATATGTATGGCCGCCCCCACCTGGACCAGGTGCTGTTTTCCATCGGCCTGACCTTCATGGCTATTGCCGCCGCCGACTACTACATGGGCTCGTCCCAGCAGCTCGTCCAGATGCCGGACTGGCTGCGCGGCCGCACCGAAGTCGCCATCGGCCCCTGGACACTGGGCATGGGGTACTACCGTATCTTCATCATCGCGGTCTGCGCCGCGCTGACGCTGGTTCTGCAGTATCTGCTGTCCCGCACCCGTTTCGGCAGCCGCCTGCGCGCCGCCGTGGACGATCAGCGTGTCGCGGCCGGCATGGGCATCAATGTCAACCGTGTCTTTCTGCTGACCTTTGCCGCAGGCTCCGGGCTGGCCGGGCTGGGCGGCGCCATGGGGGCTGACCTCATGGGCCTGGACCCCAGCTTTCCGCTCAAGTTCATGGTGTATTTCCTGATCGTGGTCGCCGTCGGCGGCACCGCCTCCATCACCGGGCCCTTGCTGGCCGCACTGCTGCTGGGGATTGCTGACATCGCCGGCAAATACTACATCCCGCAACTGGGCGGTTTCATTGTCTATGGCGTCATGATCGTCATCCTGATCTGGCGCCCCCAGGGCCTGTTTGCCCGCAAAGGAGGCCGAAAAGCATGAACTCCTCCCCTTCTCTTTCCCCCGCGCTGGCCCTGCGCCGCCAGGGTGCCTGGCGTCTCTGGGAAGCGCCATTCTGGCTGGCGGTATTCCTGCTGCCATGGCTGGCCAGCGACTATGCCATGCTCATCAATGAGATCGCCATCGTTGCGCTGTTCGCGCTCTCGCTGGACCTGATCCTGGGCTATGCCGGTATCGTCTCGCTGGGCCACGCCGCCTTCTTTGGCATGGGTGCCTATAGCGCTGGCCTGTTCGCCCTGCATGTGTCCCCGGATCCGCTGCTGGGCCTGGCCTTCGGCACGGTTTGCGCCTTGCTGCTGGGCCTGCTGTTCAGCCCGTCCATCATGCGCGGCACCGACCTCAGCCGCCTGATGGTCACCATCGGCGTCACACTGATCCTGTACGAACTGGCCAACCAGATGGCCTGGCTGACGGGCGGCGCGGATGGCCTGCAAGGCATCTTCATGGGGCCTTTGTTCGGCGCCATTGAATTCGACTTCTACGGCCAGACCGCCGCCTGGTATTCCATCACCGTCCTGCTATTGATGCTGGCCTTCATGCGCGTGCTGGTGAATTCGCCCTTTGGCGCCACCCTGCAAGCCGTGCGCGACAACCCCTTGCGCGCCTCTGCCATCGGCATTCCCGTGGCAGCGCGCCTGGCAGTGGCCTATACCCTCTCGGCCGGCATGGCGGGCATGGCGGGTTCGCTGCTGGCGCAAACCAATGCCTTTGTTTCGCTGGATGTATTCGACTTCGCGCGTTCGGCCGACGTCGTCCTGATTCTGGTGATAGGCGGCGCAGGCTGGCTCTACGGCGGTATTTTCGGCGCCATCGTCTTCAAGCTGATGCACGATGTGCTCTCGGCCATCACGCCGCAGTACTGGATGTTCTGGCTGGGCCTGTTCCTGGTGCTCCTGACGCTGGTAGGCCGTGACCGCCTGCTGCGCCCCTGGACCTTGCTGCGCCGCCCTGGCAAGCGCGCCAGCGCCTCGAACGCTGCGGGAGAAACGCCATGAGCCATACCACTCCGGACACCGCCCCCGTCGTCTTGCAGGCCGAAGGCCTGGCCAAGAAATTCGGCGGCATCGTTGCCACCAACAACGTCTCGCTGGCCCTGCGCCGCGGCGCGCGGCATGCGCTCATCGGCCCCAACGGCGCGGGCAAGACCACACTCATCAACCTGCTGACGGGTGTGCTGACACCCACCAGCGGCCGTATCCTGCTGGAAGGCGAAGATATCTCCCGCCTGCAGCCCTACAAGCGCGTGCAGCGCGGCCTGGTGCGCACCTTCCAGATCAACCAGCTGTTCGACCAGTTCACACCGCTGCAAACACTGGCGATGACCCTGAGCCAGCACCGTGGCCTGGGTGCGCGCCTGATTGGCAAACTGGGACGCGACCCCGGCATTGCGGAACGCTGCGAGGAACTGCTGCAACGCTTCCACCTGAGCAGCGTGATGCACCAAAGCACACGCACCCTGCCCTACGGCAAGCGCCGCCTGCTGGAAATTGCCATCGCGCTGGCCTGCGAACCGCGCGTGCTGCTGCTCGACGAACCCGTGGCAGGGGTGCCAGCGGGCGAACGCGAAGAACTGTTGCGCACGGTGGCGGAACTGCCTGAGGACGTTTCCGTCCTGCTGATCGAACACGACATGGATCTGGTGTTCAGTTTTGCCAAGCGCATGACGGTACTGGTCAACGGCACCGTTCTCACCGAAGGCTCGCCCGAGGAAATCGCCAACGACCCCGAAGTCAAAGCGGTCTATCTCGGCCATGGAGATGAAGCACATGCCTGAATTACTGCAAGTCGAAAACCTGAGCGCAGGCTACGGCGAAGCCATCATCCTGCAGAACCTGAGCTTCACGCTGGCCGAAGGCCATACCCTGGCCTTGCTGGGGCGTAACGGCACGGGCAAAACCACGCTGATCAGCACCCTGGTCGGCGCGACCCGCCGCCATGCCGGCAGCATTACGCTGGCTGGCGTGCCTGTACACAACCGGCCCTCGCACGAACGGGCGGCGGCCGGGATAGGCTGGGTGCCGCAGGAACGCAACATTTTCAAATCGCTGACGGTGCACGAAAACCTGACAGCCGTGGCACGCCCCGGCAAGTGGACGCCGGAACGCATCTACGCCATGTTCCCCAGGCTGGCCGAACGCAAGGAAAGCATGGGCACGCAGCTCTCCGGCGGCGAACAGCAAATGCTGGCCGTCGGGCGGGCACTGGCACTCAACCCGCGCCTGCTGTTGCTGGACGAACCCCTGGAAGGCTTGGCGCCCATCATCGTCGAGGAACTGCTCAAGGCCATCCGCCGCATCACCCGCGAAGAAGGCCTGAGCGCCATCATCGTGGAACAGCACCCGCAGGCGATCCTGGCGATTTCCGACGACGCCATCGTGCTGGACCGCGGCAGCATCGTGCATCGCGGCGCGGCGCAGGCGTTGAAGGACGATGCGGAACTGCTGGATTCCCTGCTGGGCGTGGCGCGTTAGGCCGCCCACAACCCTCCTGGCCATGAGCTGTCCCCCGACCGGCATGGCCAGGGACATGCCCTATGCACCGGCATAGGCCCCGTCGCCCTGGATTCCCTGGATGGCCACATCCAATTCCCTACCGCGATAGAGCAAGGGGTCTTTTGACGAGAACGGCGCCAGCAGGCGCCGTTTTTTTCGCCAGGCATGCGCCACCGGCCGCGAATACCGCTTGCGGGCATCTGCGCCAGCACCAAGCCGTGGCCTGTCTGACTTTTCCAGGATGTGAAAACCTCTTCTTGACCAGCCCAGTTCAAATACCGATAATCACTCTTATTCTCGATATTCGTGCGTGCGGACGGTATAGATTTGCAAGAACGCGCCCAGCAAGGATCAGCACCGTGCCTTGCCAACGAGGCAGCAGAATGCCTGACTGGCCTGCTGCAGCTGATCTGCCACCACCGTCCTCCGCCGTCTTCCTGCTTCTTAGTGTTCCTTATCGCGCGAACTTTCCACCGTGGCCCCTACAAGCTGGTTCGGCATAGAACTGTCTTATCTTTACGGCACCCTGCTCGACGGTATCGTCCGGCAGACACGCTGTAGCCATCGCGCGCGCGATATCCTGCACGACGCGCTGGTGCGCTATGCCACCGCCGCTTCCGCCAGCCACATCGAAACCCCGCACCTGTATTTGCGCCGCATTGTCGGCTCGGCGCTGGCCGACCATTACCGCCTGGAGCGACGCTATATTGCGCTGCCGGAAGAAGACAGTGACACTGCACTGGTCCGGCAGGGCGAGGCCAGGGTGCCGTCGCCCGAGGAAATCGCCGACATGCGGCAACGCCTGGCCCAGCTTCAGGCCGTGCTGGAAGCGTTGCCGCCCAAGTGCCGTGAAGTGTTCTGGCTGTTGCGCATCGAAGGCATGAGCCATGAGGAAATTTCCACGCGCCTGAGCATCAGCCGCAAGACCGTGGAAGGCCATGTGGCGCGCGCCTTGGTGCGGCTGGTCGCGTTGCGGCGCCACATCGGGACGGAACACGGATGAAGACACCGCTGGAACAGGCCGCGCAGTGGTTCATGCGCCTGCAGCAGTCGCCCGACGACGACTCGCTGCAAGCCTGCTTCGAGCGCTGGATCTGGCAGGACCCGGCGCACGCCACCGCCTATCGCGAGGTCTGTCACGCCTGGGATGCCTTTGATTCCGACCAGGCGCTGGGCCGTCTGGCCAGCGCCGCCACGCGCGCCAGCACGAATCAGGCGCAGCGCCGCAGAACGCTCAAGCATCTTTCCATCGGGGCTGTCTCCATCCTGGCAGTCGGCGGGCTGGCATGGCAGCGCCAGCGGCCGGATTGGCATGGCCAATGGCAAACGGCCCAGGCTGCCCCGCTGTTAGGCCAGACCTTGCCGGACGGCTCGGTATTCGACCTCGGCCCGGACGCCATCCTGCAAGCCAGCTTCCGGCCTGACCTGCGTTCGGCCGAGCTGCCGCAAGGCGCGCTCATTCTTGCTGCGGCGGCAGACGGGCAACGCCCCTGGCGGCTGCGCAGCCAGAATGTGGACATACAGCTGCAAAATGGCCGCATCGCCATCGACCGCTGGCGCCCGGAACAGATCCGCATCAGCCTGGAACACGGCCAGGCGACTGCCACCCTGAACGAGCCACGCTGGCTAGGCCTGAGCCGCATTGAGCGCGGCCACTGGCCCTTGCGTGCCGGGCAGGTACTGGACATTCAGGCAGGACAGGCCCGCTATCTGGATACCCCCGCCACAGACGCCTATGCCTGGCGCGACGGTGTGCTGGTGTTTTCGAATGCCAGTCTGGACGAAATCGCCGCGCAGCTTTCACGCTATGCCGCCCTGCCCGTCCGCGCTCCGCTGGGCAATGGCGCCATCCCGCGCCAGCCGCGCATTGCCGCCTCGGTGCGCCTCACGGATATCCCCCAGTTCCTCGCCAGCCTGCCCGCGCTAGGCAACATCCGCGTGCGCTCCCTCCCCGACCGCATCGAATTGCTGCCGGTCTAGCTCCCCCGTTTACCCGCGGGCAGCCTGCATGGCCTGCCGTGCCGCCGCCTGCCCGAAACGGCAACAGCCCCCGGCACGATCACCAAACCCGCGAAAATTACATTTTGTTTCATAGTCAAGCAAGGGTATTTCGCGCCCCCAACCGTCTTTACGGCATTGCCGGCATGCATGGGCTTGCTGGCCATCCCGTGGAGTTTTCATGCGTTCCCTTCTGATTCCGCTCGCACTCCCTCTGGCTGTCAGCCTGGCGTTACTGGCGCCGGTGACCGCCGAGGCAGCGGACACGGTCGCCAGCACCCGCTTGGTAGATTTCGACGTTCCCGCCCAAGCGCTGGACCTGGCGCTCAAGGTCGCAGCTGCCCAGGCAGGCCTTTCCGTCGCCGCGGATCAGTCCCTGCTCGGCGGCCGCCGTTCCGCTCCGCTGCACGGCAGCTATTCCGTCCAGCAAGGCTTCGAACACTTGCTGGCGGGCTCCGGGCTGCGGGTGACTGTCAGCGCCAACCTGGTCGCCATCACCCCGCCTCCGGCATCCGCCACGCCCGCCACGGAGCTTGCCCCCGTGCTCGTGACCGGCAATATCAGCGAACGGGCCGAAATTTTTACCACCCCAGAGATGCTCTCACGCGTCACGGCGGAAGATCTGCGCCGCCTGCCGCCGCGCAATGCTGCGGATGCACTGGCGAATGTTTCAGGGGTTTACACCAGCCAGGGCCGCGCGGACCCTGGTGTTTCAGTCAACATCTGGGGCATGCAGGATTTCGGGCGAGTCAATGTCATGGTAGATGGCACGCGGCAGAATTTCCAGCGCAGCGGGCACGGTTCGAACGGACAGGTGTATGTCGATCCAGCCCTGCTGGCAAGCGTGGATGTCCACAAAGGCCCCAGTTCTACCGTCGGCGGTGCCGGCATGATTGCCGGTATGGTGAATTTCCGCACACTGGAAATCGAAGACATTCTGCTCCCCGGACAACAAACCGGGGGCCGGATCACAAGCACGACCGGCAGCAACGCCTACCACTTCGAAGGCAGTGCAGCGCTGGGGCACCATTTCAATGATGACCTGAACATCATGGCCGTCGTCAGCCGCCGCAATATCGGCGCCTTCCGGCTGGGCAAACGCAATGGCGTTCCCCAGTACAACAATTCCCCCGACAGCATCCCGGCAGACGAGCCTACCAAAACAACCTGGCAAGACGCCTGGTCCGGATTGGTCAAACTAGGCTGGCAGCCATCGGCTTCACACCACCTGCAACTGAGCTACATGGGCTTCGACACGAAGTTCGCCAACGGCGGAGATGATGACAGGCTGTCGGAATCAGGCTCCCCGATTGACGAAGGCCGGTACTCTGTCCGCACGGATACACTCAAGCTGAACTACGATTATCGCCCGGACAACGACTGGATCGACCTCTCTAGCTCCCTCTACTACACCGGCACCCGCCGCAACGAAGCACGCGTTGTCACCGAAAATAATGCCAGCGGTGCCTATGCCCTGAAATTCGCCACGCATACCGTGGGCGGCACACTGGAAAACACAGCACTCTTCCAGTACGGCGACTGGGAATTGACGGCACGCACTGGCGGGGAATTTTTCTACGACTGGACCAAGCCCAGCTACAACGACCACGTGGACGAAGCCTCGCGCGATCCGGCCTGGTATGTCGGCCCGACGCCTGAAGGTAAACGCACAGTAGCCAGCGTTTTCCAGGACGCTGTGGTGGAATACAAAGACTGGCTGCGCCTGGGCATGGGCCTGCGCCTGGATCATTTCTGGCTCTCTGGCTCCGGGCAGATGTACATGAAAACAATCCGCAACGAACAAGGGGTGCGGCCATCCTCGACGGCTCTCTACACCAAGTTCGAAGTCGATCGTTCCGCCTATGGCGTCGCGCCAACGCTCTCCCTGGCGCTAAAGCCCGTTGAGTGGTTACAGGTATTCGCCAATTACGGCCAGGGTTTGCGCCCGCCAGCCATCACTGAAACGTTGATGTACGGGATGCACGTCAACAATATGTTCCCGTTCTACCCCAGCCCCGGCCTCAAGGAAGAACGCTCGCGCTCATGGCAGTTCGGCGCCAATCTGAATTTCCTCGGCGTACTGCAAAGCAATGATTCTCTACGAGCCAAACTGGCCTGGTTCGATACGCGGGTACGCAATTACATCACCGGAACCTCCATCATGTCTCCGGTGGCAACCGCTGATTGCGGCGGCTGGATGTGCCCGAATGCCTATGTCAATCTGAACGAACCCGCACGCTTCCGTGGCATAGATTTCCAGGTGGACTACGAGTCGGAGCACATATTCGCCAACCTGAATCTGACTCGCACCCTGTCACGCCTGAATACCCGGGATTACAACCCCTTCCCGCTAGGCAGCTGGACAGGCTATCCCGACACAACCTTGGGCAATGGCGACCGAGACAGCAACGGCATGTTCGACATTTTCGCCTCGGAACCACCAAAACTTAAGCTGGGCGTAAGTGGGGGTGTGCGCCTGTTTGACAGCACGCTGGAACTGGGCGGCCGCTGGCGCTATGAAGAACCGGCGCAGGAATACTCGCAGACCCGCAAAAGCGTGCGTACCGTGCGCCTCTGGGATGCCTGGGCATCCTGGCACGCCACGCGCAGCCTGCGCCTGAGCCTGTCCGTCGATAACCTGCTGAACGAAAACTACGTCGAACTGGCGGGTTCAGGCGGCGGCTTCAGCTACGGGCCGGGCCGCACGGTACGCGGCACGCTGGCCTGGCAATTCTGAGCCCGCTGCATCCGTTTCCTTTTTCCTCGCACACCACAAAGGTCAGACCATGGCTTTCCCTTCTATCCATCGCACATTGCCTGGCCCTCGCCGCGCATTGACCCTGGCCTTGCTGGCCGCCATGCCTGATGCCCACGCGCAGTGGGCCGCTGACTTTCCTGAACTGGAATTCGAGGTTCTGAAACATTTCTCGACCTTGCACTTGGACGGGGCCAAAGAAAAAGCCTACCCCTTCATCCCCCCTGTCGCGGTACAACAAGACAGCCAAGGCTGGTTCCTGCAAGGCGGCACGATGTACGGCGCAGCCCAGGAAGACATCTCGCGCAAGTACCCCATCTACGGCATGAGCGATGGCCTGAGCTATCGCCTGGACCTGGATACCGCAGGCGCTGCCACCCGTTACCAGCAATGGGCCGTCCCCACCGGCATAGGCTGGACCAACACGGATTACACGGAACTGGGCAGCGGACGTTTCCTGGCCAATGCGCTCCCTCCCCCCATGGGCAGCAAAGGAGACCCGCAACTGGTCGTCCTCGAAAAGGGTCAGTTGAGCCCATGGCTCCCAACAGGCACGGATACTTATAGCGGCCCCAACAGCGCAACCGGACAATTCGCGCGCGACCCCGATGGCAATATCTATCTTGGGGAATCTATCGCCATGGGCAGCACCACCAACCGCAGCTACAGCTACCCGCTGATACGCATCAACGCCGATGGCAGCCGGGAAGTCATCGTCGATTTCGCCAGTTTCCTCGACCCCGACAGCAAGGCTTACATCAAGGGTGGCGCCCCCACGCAGCTATTCTGGAGCACGCTGGACGACTCCCTGTACATCGGCTCACTGATCACCATCGCCACGGCTAGCATGCACTATCCTGGCGTCGCCCCCACAGAAACGGTCACTTCTGTCCTGAGCCGCATTTCCGGTACCGCGCTCCGGCGTGGCAACATCCAGGCCGACGATATCGAGGTGTTGCACTACTTCCTCAAGGGTTCCGAAGGCACCATCGCCACCAACAGTTCGGAACGCCTATACAGTATTGTCGAAGACGGTGACTGGCTTTATGGCAACGCCCTGCTCGGTGCCGGGGGCAGCGGCCTGTGGCGGCTGAACCGCAAGACGCCTGAAAATGGCGTCGGCATCATCCTGCTCACGTCCGTGCTAGATGCCGTCCATGGCACAGACGGCTCACCTCCCAACCTGAATGGCGGCCCCAGCGGCAACAACCTGGGTCTGCTTGCCAAGGCACTGGATGGCAATATCTATGGCACCACGCTCAAGGACGCCTCGGTAACATCGGCCAACAGCCGGGGCATCATTAGCGCCCAAGGCAAAGGCCTGCTCTACCGTCTGGTGCCCGGCACCCTGCCCGACCGTTCCGATGACAAACTGGAATGGGTGCGCTACTTCAACGACGATGCCACCAGCCATACCCCCTACGGCCTGCGTGCAGGCCCGGTCATCGGCAACCAGCAGTGGCTGCTGGGCGTCACCAAGGACGGCACACCCGCAACCGATTGCGGCACCGTCTGCCAAGCCGGCGCTCTGTATGCACTGAAAATCACCTTGCCTGAAGTCGTGTTCACCCAGGCGCTGCAAACCGACAAGACCCGCTACATCATCGGTGACCAGCCCATCATCAGCTGGGCCACCACAGGTACGCAACAATGCGAAGCAGGCGGCGGCTGGAGCGGCGCGCAGCTGACCAAGGATCGTATCCAGCTGCCCGCCCTGCAAGCAGCCGGCAACGTGCAATACATCCTGACCTGCACCGGCCCGACCGGCAGCAAGATCAGCGAAACCAACATCACGGTCACCGCGTCGGATATCACGCAACCCGTGCCGCCCACCGAAAAACAGGTCGTCGATGGTGGTGGCGCCTTGACGCCATCCAAGCTGTTCGGCCTGTTCAGCCTGGCCCTGCTGGCTGGCTTGCGCCAGCGCCGCCTGCGTCGCCTGCGTCGCTAAAGCGCGGCGTGGCACGCAGCCGGCCTCTTGCCGCTGCGTGCCACCGAACCTCATCACGCCCTCTGCCCCGGAATTCCAGCCATGCCCCGTCCCTTTCACCCCACTCCGACTACGCCTCCCATGACAAGCCTTACTGTGCATGCGGCGGCCCGGCCGGGCAACCGAGATCAGTCTCGACAACCCGCCAGCATGACGCTGAAGACGGCGAGCCAGCACAGCGGACATGCGCAACAGGCCCCCCGTGCAAAGCACGGTATCACCCTGGTCTGCGTCAGCCTGCTAGCCTGCATTTTCAGCCATTCGCCACAGGCCTCGGCACAGGTTGCAGACATGGAGATGCAACGCCTGGTGACGCTATCGGAACGCCACATTACCGATGCCGCACCTGTCGATGCAGCATGGGCCCATGAAGGCGGGCGCGCTTCTTTTTATGATGCCCCTGTCATGGCGGGCGGCACCCAATATGGTAATTATCTCTACTGGGGTGGAAATGGCTCCAGCTTCGACCCCAACGACTGGACCTCTGGCGTCAACTGGAGCAACTTGCCCAGCAATTCGCGGTCCCGCATGGGGCCTGCCATCCTGCGCGTATCGCCGACCCCGGCCAAATACCAGAAATCGGTCATCACCAAGGAAATCTTCGGCGTGCTAATGTCCACAGCCATGCTGGGCACGCAAGTCATCGAACGCACTGACGGCTCGTTGATCGCAGGATTGATCCAGGACGGCAGAACACTTAGCGAACCCTGGTCGCGGGACAACATGTACCCCGCGCCAGCACGCGAATTCCGCGCAGACCAATACGGCAGCACCTTGTTGAAAACGGGCGCGCTGGTTCGTACAGACGGCGACGGAGCCAATGCGCGCCTGATTCTCAGCACGCTCAACCAGGTACACTTTCCCTATGGGCGCTTCGCCCAGGCCAGCGACGGCACACTCTACGGCATGGATGAAGGCCCTGACGGCCACGGCCGCATCTACCGGCTGTCGCCCAGTGACAAGTTCAGCACTGTGCATACCTTTCCCGCGCCTGCGGCGGGCACCGGACAGTGGCTCAACGACGTCATGCTGGGCAGCGACGGCTGGCTCTATGGCATCCTGGCCTACGGCCGCGGCAAGCCTGGCGCGCCAGCCACACGCACCACCGCGGACACGCCAACGGGCCTCGTATTCAAGCTGCACCCGGACCAGCCTGGCAGCTACACCGTCCTGCGAACATTCACCCTGAAAGAAGGGGAGTTCAATGTCGATAACCCCTACCATAGCAACGGCTTGTCCGTCAGCCTGAAACCCACTGGCATGAACACCCTGACCGAAGGGCCGGATGGACGTATCTATGGCACCAGTTCGATCAGCAGTTGTTCCGTATTCAGTGATTTTCAAACCTGGGTCTTGCGTCCGGAAACCAGTACCAACGAATTGGTCACTAGCCAAAGGGTCACGCCCAGCCTTCTCTGCGGCTCGACCGAAGGCTCACGTTCTCTGACCTCAGCAGGCACCGGCTTCCCTCGCTGGGAATTTCTCGGCAACGGCAACACCTATGACGTGGATTTCCAGCGCAACGGCACGCTCTTCCGGCTGGATCGCGATGGCAATAACTTCCAGGTACTGCATCGTTTCGAAGGCGGCAGTCATGGCGCCACACCGCGCGGCTCCTTTGTTTTCCTGGGTAACACACTGGTCGGTACGACCTTGTCTGGCGGGGAGCCCCACTACTCCTATAGCAACTATCCCGATCCTGTTCCAGCAGGCTGGGTACGCAACAATATGCCCGCTCACCGCAGTGAAGACGATTTCGCCCACAAAACCAGTGACGGCCTGCTCTATGCGCTGGACATCGCCGCCTGGGAAAACGGTGCGGACAATGCCTTCCAAATCCTCCACGAGTTTTCCGAACGCACCACTGGCCGCACGCCTACCGGCGTCACACTGGGCCAGGACGGCGCCCTCTACGGCATGACACGCTACGGTGGCGCGGATCGCTGGTTCAGCAACCAGCAAGGCCGCAGCATAGAGTATGCCTATTCCACCTCGGGTACGATCTGGCGCTACGGCCCGGACCAGGGGGCCAGCATCAACCTGAATGTGTTCCCGGCTGCCCTCAAACGCGGCGAAACAGCCCGCCTGACCTGGACGGCAGCCGGCGTGGTGGAAGGCTCCTGCACAGCCACCTCCAAATCCGGCGATTGGACGGGTCCACAAGCAGCAGAAGGCAGCATCGACCTGACCAAAACCGACAGCGGCATCTACACTTATTCCCTCTCCTGCGTCAGCGCAACGACAGGACAAGCTGTTGGCTCCGACCCCGCCACCCTGCGCGTTGACAGCCCGGCCAGCGAAACCGACGGCAACTCCATCAAGTACACCGGCGGCGGCGGCGCCCTGCCGCTGTGGCCAGCACTGGGCTTGCTGCTGTTGGCCGCAGGACGCCGCGCCCGCAGGCCGTACTGACCCCCGGCAAGGTGTTCTGCCCGGCCCTGACGCCCGGCTTGAACACCCGCCACACGGCCCTGCTTGATGGCACAGCCGCCTGTTTTTCTTGCGGAAGAACGGCGGCTTGTTTTCATACCCGCACTTTGGCTGGCACAGCGTCTTGCGGCGTATCCGCCACGGCCGCATCCAGCCCCAAACAACGCCGCATCAGCGCCGCCATCTCGCGCGCCTGGGAATCCGTCTGGGCTTCCAGCGCCGCCACCACCCCTAATTGATCCTCCCGGGACTTGTCCTGGTTGATTTTGAACTTGCCTTCCAGCGTCGCCACCGGAATACGCACCCCCATGATGGCGCGCAGGCGCGGCACGATCATATCGGCGGGCATGACGTCGAAGCGCCAGTTGCCGCCCAGCGGCGTGTCATAAAGCGCCACGGTTTCGCGCAGCAGTTCATGTATGTCTTCCGGCTCTTCAATCAGTTCCGGCTGGCCGCGCGCATGGATGGCGGTGTAGTTCCAGGTCGGAAAAGTCATCTGGTTCGCATACCAGCTCGGTGTCACAAAGGCATGCGGCCCCTGAAAAATGACCAGCGCCGGCGCGCCCGCCAGCAGGTCCTGGCTCTGCGGGTTGGCCCGCGCCAAGTGGGTGGTCAGAATGCCCAGGCCTTCCGGCCCGCCTTCCTCCAGCAAAAACGGCAAATGCGTGGCCTGCACGCCATTGGCGCCGCAAGTCACCAGGGTGGCAAAACTCCAGAGCCGCATGTGCTCATGCAGCACGCCAAGATCATTTTCGACATACGCTTTCGGGGTATACATATCCGTCGTCTCCTGCGTCCGCCTCTCCGTAGGCGCGCACGCTCCCTGCCCCACCCCGGCGGGATGGGGGAAAGACAGCGTCTGGCCACGGCCTCGCGGCCGCTTTGCTCATCTCATAGGTTCAGCGTGCCTGCGCATCCAGTCGCAGCTTTCATCAAAGGCGCGGCCTGCCACCTCTGCGACCGCAACCGCTTCCAGAAAGCTGTGCACAGTCCCCGGATAGACCCGGGCATCCACTTCCACCCCGGCTGCTTTCAGGCACGCCGCCATTTCGATACTGTCGTCATAAATCGGATCACATTCCGCGATGACCAGCAGCGCTGGCGGCAGGCCGTCGAGCCGCGCTTTCACCAGACACATGCGCGGGTCTTCGAAATCCTCGGGGCGGCCCAGATAAGCCCGGTAAAACCAGGCCATCATATGCAGCGACAGGCCATATTCGCCCCCGCCATAACGCACCATGGAATCACGGTACATACGGGTGCTGAAACCGCCATAATTGAGCAGCATGCCCAGCGGCAAGGGTTCCCCGGCGTCGCGCAATGCCACGCAAGTGCCCAGCGACAAGTTGCCGCCAGCAGAGTCCCCGCCAATGAATAGCCCCGCCGGGTCCACCTCCAGTTCGCCCGCATGCTCGCGCAGCCAGCGCATGACATCCGTACACTCTTCCAGCGGCTGCGGGAAGCGCGCCTCAGGCGCCAGGGAATAATCGACCCCGACCACCACGATGCCGGCACGCTGCGCGTACTCGCGCATGACCCGGTCATGCGTATCCAGGCTGAACACCACGAAACCGCCGCCATGGATATACATCAAGGCGCCCGGCAGCCGGCGCTGCGCCGGGTAATGCACGCGGATACGCACCGGCCCATGCCGTGTCGGCACCTCGCGTTCCACTGTGCGCACCATCTCCGGGCCGCCTGCCACCCATTGCGCCTTGACCAATTCGCCAATGCGGCGCCCTTCGGCCAGGCTGACGCGGTCACGCCTGGGATGCTGCGCCGCCACTTCCGCCGTGCGGCTCAGAAAAGTGGCGATCTGGGGGTCCACGGGCGCGAAATGCCCGGGGTACATAGCGTTGATATCCCTCTCGTTGCTACTCATGAGTTCTGGCTCCCGGCAATCTGAATTTGATGAATGAACATGCGAATCTCCGGTTCTCAATAGCCCAGCACCGGATCCACGGTATTGAGAAAATCCCGCCCGTCACGCAGCCGCGCCACGTTTTCCGCTACCTGGCTGATCACGGCTTCCCACGAGGCCATGGTGGCCATATGCGGCGTGACCACCACGCCCGGCATGCGCCAGAAAGGATGGTCCTCGGGCAAGGGTTCACGCGCGAACACATCCAGCACGGCGCCGCGCATATGGCCGCTGGCCAGGGCATCCGCCAAATCCTGCTCCACGAGATGCGCGCCGCGGCCGCAGTGAATCAGCGCCGCGCCTTGCGGCAAGGCGGCGAACAGGCGCCGGTCCAGAATGCCGCGCGTGCTGTCCGTCAGTGGCAGCAGGCACACCAGGATGTCGCAGCCCGACAGAAACTCGTCGAACTGCGCCGCGCCGCTGAAAGTCTGCACGCCGTCCAGGCTGCGCGGCGTGCGCGACCAGCCGCGCACGGCATAGCCCCGCTGCGCCAGGCCTTGCGCCACATGCCCGCCCATTTCGCCCAGCCCCATGATGCCCACCCGGCAACTTGAAGCATGCGTCTGCAACGGCCGCAACCACTGCGACTGACGCTGCTGGGCCAGCGCCAGGTCCAGGCTGCGGTGAAAATACAGGACACTCCACAGCACATACTGCAACATGCCTTCGGCCAGATCCGGATCCACCACCCGGCATACCGGCAGGCCGCGCAAATCCTGCCCGGCCACGACGTTATCCACCCCGGCGGCAATGCTGTGCACCAGTTTCAGCCTGGGCATGCCGGCATAGACATCGTCCGGCACATCCCAGCACACAGCCAGTTCCGCTTGCGTATGACGCGGGTCTGGCCACTCGACCACTTCCAGCGCGGGAATGGCCGCTTCCAGCTGCTGCTTGAGAAACGACAAATCGAAGGAGCGGCTCAACAAGGCAGCGGTCAGCGTGCCGGTCTCCTGCCCAACGCGGGGGGGTGCTTGCGTGCGTTCAATCATGGGTACGGCTTCCTCTTTCCGAATCAATCACGGCCGTCCGTCTCCAGGCCGGACGCCCTCGTGCTGGCTTGGCCTCACGCCACTGCGGGCGCGCTGCCGGTTTTCAATCGCTCGTCCATCAGGCGGCTATACCACTGCTGGCCCGGAATGGCGCGGACCAGGCGCTGGGTATAGGGGTCTGCCGGCGCATCGAAAATCTTTGCCGCCGGCCCATACTCCACGACCTTGCCTTTATGCATGACCGCCACGCGATGGCAAATTTGTGCCGCCACGCGTAAATCATGGGTGATGAAAATCATGGCGATATCCAGGCTGCGCTGCAAATCGGCCAGCAGGGCCAGCACCTGCTCCTGCACCGAAACATCCAGCGCCGATACCGACTCATCGGCCACCAGCAGGCGTGGCTCCAGCGCCAGCGCCCGGGCAATGCCGATACGCTGCCGCTGGCCCCCGGAAAACTGCCCCGGATGCCTGTCATACGCCGAAGCTTCCAGGCCGACCCGTTCCAGCAGCGCGCGGGCGCGCCGTTCCGCCTCGGCCTGCGGCACGCCATTGGCGCGCGGCCCATCGGTAATAATGCGTCCCACCGTATGCCGCGGGTTAAGCGATGCGAACGGATCCTGGAAAATCATCTGCACATCCTTGCGCAAGGGACGGAATTCCCGCTCGCTCATGCGTGTGATGTCCACACCGCCGAAATGGATGGCGCCGCCGTCCACGGACGTCAGGCGCAACAGGCACTTGCCTATCGTGGACTTGCCCGATCCGGACTCCCCGACGATGCCCAGCGTTTCGCCCCGGCGCACTTCCAGACTGACCTCATCGACCGCCACCACTTCGCGGCGGGTGCGCAGCAAGCGGCTGCCGCTGGCGTACACCTTGCGCAGGCGCTCCACCCGCATGACGCAATCGTCGGTTTTCTCCGGTAGCGCCGTTCCGCGCCGCCCCGGCACGGCGGCAATCAGCCGGCGCGTATAGGGGTGAGCTGGCGCTTCCAGCACCTGGGCCGCCGGCCCTTGCTCGACCAGCAGGCCACGCTCCATGACAGCCACCCGGTCCGCGATTTCCGCCACCACGCCAAAGTCATGGGTCACGAACACCACGCCCATGCCCTTCTCACGCTGGATGCGCTTGATCAGCGCCAGAATCTGCGCCTGCGTCGTCACATCCAGCGCCGTCGTCGGTTCATCGGCAATCAACAGGCCCGGCTCCAGCGCCAAAGCCATGGCGATCACAACCCGCTGGCGCTGGCCGCCAGACAGGCGGAAGGGATAAGCCTTATACAGCGTGGCAGGCTCAGGCAAGCCCACGAATTCCAGCAATTCCAGCACCCGCCGCACCCCTTGCGGGCCAGGATAGGCCTGGTGCACGCGCAGGACTTCCAGAATCTGATCGCCCACGCTCATTACCGGATTGAGCGCCGACAGCGGCTCCTGGAACACCATGGCGATTTCCCGGCCGCGCAGCTTGCGCATTTCCTCCTCGCCTGTTTGCAGCAGATCACGCCCGCGAAACAGAATGCGGCCTGCCTCCGGCTTCAGATAGTCAGGCAGCAGCCCCATGATGGCATTGGCGCTCATGGATTTGCCCGAACCGGACTCCCCGACCAGGCACAGGATTTCCCCGGCGCGCACGTCATAGGAGACATCCCTCACCGCATAGGGCCGGTCGCTGCCGCTGGACGGCAGCGCAATACTGAGGCCCTGCACCTGCAGCAAGGCGGCCTGCGGCGTCTCGGCCGCCACGCTGTCATGCGGGCCAGGCGCGGCAGCCGGCGCGTGGCTCCGCGCGGCGAAAAACTGCAGGTCGCGGCGTTCCGCGCCCCCCTGCATCTGCCGCAGCAAGCCCGCGTTTGCACTCGTATGGCTCGTATTCATCTTGTGTTTCCCCTTGGCTCGCACCGTTTACTCGCCGCGCCGGCGCAAATGCGGATTGAGCGCGTCATTGAGCCCCTCGCCGATCAGGTTGATGGCCAGCACTGTCATCAGAATTGCCACCCCAGGCGCAATACTCAGCCACCAGGATTGGCGGATCACACTGCGCGCCGCACCGATCATGAATCCCCAGCTCATCTGATTGCGGTCGCCCAGCCCCAGGAAGGACAGGGCCGCTTCCGTCAGAATGGCCGTGGCCACCATGAAAGACCCCATGACGATGATGGATGACATGGCATTGGGCAGGATCTGCGTCAGCACGATGCGGCTGGGGCGCTGGCCGATCACGACTGCCGCCTGTACGAACTCACGCTCGCGCAAGGCCATGAACTCCCCTCGCACCAGCCGCGCCACTGGCGGCCACGACACCAGCGCAATCGCCCCCACCACGGAATACAGCGAAGGGTTGAGAATGGCGACCACCAGCACGGCCATGACCAGTTGCGGAATGGTCTGGAAGAACTCGGTCACGGCCATCAAGGCATCGTCAATCAGACCGCCGGCGTAACCTGCCACCGCGCCCACCAGGACACCGACACTGAGCGCCACGGCAGTCGCAACCAGGCCGACCGTCAGCGACACGCGGGCGCCGTAAATCAATCCGGCCAGCACGTCACGCCCCAGCATATCCGTGCCCAGCGGATAGGCCATATCGGAAAACGGCAATTGCATGGGCCGCGCCACGATCATCCAGGGTGATTGCGGATACAGCGCCGGCCCCAGCAACGCGACCAATGCCACCAGCGCGAAAAACGCCAGTCCAGCCACCGCGCCGTAATTGCGCAGGTAATGTTTGCTCAGCGATTTCATGATTTCGCTCCGTTGGCGCCAATGCGCGGGTCCAGCACCCGATACACCAGATCCGCCATGAAGTTGAAGAACACCACCATGGCCGACGTCACCAGAAAACCGCCCAGCAACAATTGATAGTCACGCTGCAACAAGGCATCGAACATCAGCCTGCCCACACCAGGCCAGCCAAACACGGTTTCCGTCAGCACCGCGCCGCCAGCCAGCTGGCCCAGTTGCACGCCCGCAAACGTCACCACTGGCATCAATGCGTTGCGCATCACATGCACCCGCAGTACCCGGCCTGAGGGCACCCCCTTGGCGCGCGCCGTCTTGACGTAATCCATGCCCATCACTTCCAGCATGGACGCACGGATCAGCCGGGCATAGACCGCCATGAAAAATGCCGCCAGAGAACAGGCCGGCAAGACCAGATGGCGGCCAATGTCGAGCATTCTTTCCCAGCCGGTAAAACCGGCGGCAACCGTCTCCATGCCAAAGGCCGGGAACCAGCCCAGAATCACCGAAAACACGATCACGCTGAGCAAGGCCAGCCAGAACAGCGGCGTGGCATACAACAGCATCGCCGACGACATCACCAGGCTATCGACCCAGCGGTGACGGTTACGAAACCGCGAACGCGCCGCCAGCGCGCCAAGCGCCACGCCAGCCACGATGGAAATCACAAAGGCTGCCGCCATCAGCAGCAAGGTGGCGGGCAGACGCTCCATAATCAGGTCGAACACCGGGATATGGTTGCGGTAGGAATACCCCAGATCCAGTTGCACCGCGCCCTTCAAATACACCCACAGTTGCGTCAGCAAAGGCTGATCCAGCCCGAATTGCGCGCGCAGCGCTTCGACGAATGCCGGGTCGCTCGCCCCCGACTCGCCAGCCAGCACGGCGGCAGGATCGCCGGGCGCCATGCGGATCAGGAAAAAGTTGATGACGACCACGCCCAGCATCACCATCAGGGCTTTGAACAGCCGCGTCGTAAGGAAAGAAATAAACATCGGATACCTCTCGTCCAGTTGCCTGGCGCGGCCCCCGCGCCGCGCCAGTTAGCTGCCCATCCTGGCCGTGACAGCCGTCACGGCCATTGCTGCATGCGCTATTCGATGGAGACGGAGTCCAGCGATTCGGTCAGGCTGTGCCCCGAGCTCACCGGATTCTTCACGTTGGACTTGGAGATCGTGCCGAACTCGATATCCATCAGCCAGTTGTTCGCCACATCCCGCGCCAGGATTTTTTGCAGATCGCTGTAATACGCCGCCCGCTTGGCCGGATCCAATTCCTGGCCCGCCTTATCCCACAGCGCATCGGCTTCCGGGTTGCTGTAGCCCTGGTTATTGGCAAACGGGCTGCCCTTGGAAATATTGCGCGTCACATACAGGCGCTCCACCCCCAATGCCGGGTCGCCATATTGGTAAGGCAGGTTGAAGGTGATGTCGTAATCCCAATTGCTGACCTTGCTTGCCCAGGTACCGCCGTCACTGGCTTCGATGTCCACCTGGAAGCCGATTTGCTCCAGCATCTGCTTGGTGTATTCCAGCAAGCGGTCATAGTTGCCGCCCAGCGCCATATTGAGCAGCTTGACCGGCCGCGCGCCGACGTCCACACCCGACTCCTTGATCAAGGCACGCGCCTTGTCGAGGTCATACGGGTACTGCGGCAAATCCTTTTCGTAGAACAGTTCCGTCTTGGCGAACGGCCCTGTCGCCGGCCAGTTCAGGCCTTCGAAAATCACATCGACAATGAACTGCCGGTCCAGCGCATGCTGAATCGCCTGGCGTACCTTTACGTTATCGAAGGGGGGTTTACGCAGGTTCAGCTGCAAGTGATACGTCGGCGAAAACAGTTCCCAGCCCTTGGCGGTGTAGTCCACCCCATCCATGCCCTGCAAACGCTTGAGGTCGGACACTTCCAGATCGCCGCTGCGCAGCATCTGCACCGTGCCGTTCTCGAAGGCCACCACTCGCGAAGCGGCGTCCGGCATCATGTAGAACACCACGCCATCCAGATACGGCTGGCCTGGCTTCCAGTAATCCGGGTTGCGTTCCAGGCGCAGATAGGAACCGCGCTTCCATTCCTTGAAGCGGAACGGGCCGGTGCCGACCGGCTTCTGGTTTGCCGGATTGCGGGCAAAGTCCGTGCCCTCGTACAAGTGCTTGGGCATCATGGGCATGGTGCCGGACTCGAACATGTAGATGAACGGCGGGAACGGCTTCTTCAGCTTGATTTCGACCGTGTTCGGATCCTTGGCCGTCACGGATTCAAGATAGTTCTTCAGCACCAAACCGGTGCGCACATGCACCGCGGGCAGCAATGTGCCAATGGTGAAGACCGCGTCATCGGCGGTAAATGGCTGGCCATCGTGCCATTTCACCCCTTCCTGCAACTCGAATACATAGGTCAGGCCATCGTCGGAAACCGTCCAGGATTTGGCCAGCTCGGGACGCGGCTTCAAATCGCCATCGTAGGTCAGCAGGCCCTGGAATACCTTGCTGCCCATGTATTGCGCCGCCACCATGGAATTCATGGCCGTCACGATGGAAGGCGGCTCGGGGTTGGCAACCAGCCCCAGCGTGCCGCCACGCGTCTGGGCCTGTGCTGCCGTGCCCGCCATCATCATGGGCAACAGGGCCAGCGCCACGCCGCACACAAATTTCCGAGGAAAGGAATTAAGGTTTTTCATCATGGTCTCATCGTCCATAAATGACAACACTGTTGAAATGCGGGGCATGCCCATCATCGTGACTGGCAGCACCGCGCCACCATTCGGACTAGCCGGGGGCTACCCGAATGAAGGCCTCGCCTGGCTCCGCCCCGCAGGGAGGGCAGCGCGCCGGCAGGGCCGTCCGCGGCATCTATCCGTCGCACGCTGTTATGAAACAGTACGCGCCACGTGGACCACTAAAAAGCGCCACTTCAGGCTTTCTTCGTGGTACCACTTGGCATGATTCTTGCTAGGGTTTTCCCTGTCACCCTGATTTTTCGACGTCGCTATCGTGCTGCTATCCGACTACCTGCTGCAGTACCTGGATTACGACAAACTGTCGCCGCGAGGTCCGCTTAACCGGCAGATCTACGATCTGCTGCGCCAAGCCATCCTGAAAGGCATGTGGCCGCCCGATATGCGCATGCCCTCCACGCGCGCGCTGGCCGACGAACTCAAGCTATCGCGCAATACCGTGCTGCATGCTTTTGAGCAGTTGCTGGCCGAGGGCTACCTGATCAGCCGGCCCGGCAGCGGCACCTACCTGTCCGATACACTGCCCGGCCATGTGCCCGACCGCCTGCTGGTCGCAGGCGAAGTTCAGCCCGCGCCCGACCCAGGCTTATCCCGGCGCGGTTTGCTGGTGCTGAAAGATGCCGCCATTGTGGAAAGCCCCTCCGGCGCCTTCGCGCTGGGCGTCTCGGATACCGACCACTTTCCCCATGCGGCCTGGGCCAGGATGATCGGCCGCCACTGGCGCTATTGCCGCCGCGAACGCCTGAACTATGCCCACCATGGCGGTTATTACCCTTTGCGGCAGGCCGTGGCCGAACACTTGCGGCTGTCACGCTCGGTCAATTGCACGCCTGAGCAGGTCATCATCACCACCAGCATCCAGCAGTCCATTGCGCTGGTCAGCCAGATGCTGGCCGATACCGGCGACCGCGTCTGGGTCGAAGAACCTGGCTACCGCCCCGCGCGCAGCCTGTTGCAGGCCCAGGGATTGGAGCTAGTCCCGGTTCCGGTGGACGCCGAAGGGCTGACCTTGCAAGGCGAGCTGATGCTGCACCCGCCGCGCCTGATCTACGTCACGCCTTCGCACCAGTTTCCGCTGGGCATGGTGATGAGCCTGGCGCGCCGCCGCCGGCTGCTGGAGTATGTGCGCCAGCATGACGCCTGGGTGCTGGAGGACGACTACGACAGCGAATTCCGCTTTGAAGGCCGGGTGCTGGCCTCGCTGCAAGGCCTTGATGAGCATGGCCGGGTGATCTACATGGGGTCGCTGTCCAAAACACTGTTCCCCGGCATACGCACCGGCTATGTGGTCTTGCCCGAAGCCATTGCCGCCCAGTGCGCCGACGGCTATGCCGAACTGTTCCGTGACGGGCAACTGGTGCAGCAGGCCGCCCTGGCGGAATTCATTTCCCAGGGCATGTATGCCGCTCACATCCGCCGCATGCGCCAGCTCTATGCGCGCAAGCAGACCCTGCTGCGCGCCGCCATCGCCAAACGGCTGGGCAGCGGCTGGCCGGTATCGGCCCACGAGGCCGGTCTGCATCTGGTGCTGCACCTGCCGCCAGACAGCCCGCCAGACACCGATCAGGACATCGTCCTGCTGGCGCGGCGCCAGGGGCTGGTCGCCCGCGCCCTGTCCTCGCACTACGCGGGCAGTTCAATCCCCAGCCAGGGCCTGCTGCTGGGCTATGCGGGCGTGCAGGAAAACCAGATCGTGCCCGCCTTCGAGCGGCTGGCGCAAATCATCGAACAGGCGCTCTCGGCCCGGCGGGAAACGGCACCGGCCTGATATGGCCGCCTGGGTGACAACCCAGCGGCAAGCAAGCGTGCCGCCCTGGCTGCCGTCCAGGCGGCCGCCAGGATTCCTGCCTCTTCAGGCAGCCTGAATCATGGCCGCGAACTCGCGGAACAATGGCTGCGCCGGGTCGCACCAGCGGTCTATCATGTCGAAGTGGTGGCCATCCGGCTGCGGCACGACCGTCACCGCCACACCGCGCTCCTGGCATGCCTGGGCATAGGTCTCCTGCTGCCGCTGGAACTCAGGCGATTCATCTCCGCCCACCGACAAAATCAGCGGCAGCCCCGTCTGCGGCAAGCGGTACAGCGGACTATTGCGGTGCGCCTGCGCCACGTCCAGCCCCACCACCGCATTGAGAAAGCAGCGCCGGATAGGCTCCAGCTCATAAATGCCGCTCAGCGCGCAACCGCCACGCACGATATCCTCGCGCACACCCAGCGCGGCCCAATCCGTCGCCATCAAGGTGGCTACCAGATGGCCGCCCGCCGAACTGCCGGCAATATAGATCCGGTCGCGCGCGATGCCCAAAGCCTGCGCCTGCCCATCCAGCCAGGCCACGCTGGCGCGCAGATCATCAACGATGTGATCCATATTCACGGCAGGCGCCAAGCGGTAATTCACCAGGGCGACATGGCAACCCAGCGCCTGATAGGCCGCCGCGGTATAGCCGAAGGCCGATTTATCCTGGGAACGCCAGTAGCCGCCATGAATAAACACCACCACCGGCGCCAGCGCCGCGCCGCAAGAAAAGAAGTCGATTTCCTGTAGCGCAAACGCCCCGTAGCGCAGCACCTGCAAACGCCCTTCGCGGCGCGCCTGGCTGCGTGCCGCCTCGCTATCCGCATCCCAGCGCGCGAAGATTTCCTTGTAGCCGGGAATCATCCCCAGAATGTTGTACTGCACATCCAGCGCGGCCTGATCGTAAGTCCCGTAAACGGGATGGTTAGCTCGTTCCAAGATCTTTCCCCTGCAAGCAATAAAAAAACGCCAGCCTCCGGTCAGGCCGGACGGCATGCGGCCCGCGGGCGGCAGCGCCTCTGGCTGCTGCGCGCCCTCGCAGCTATCTTGCGCGTGCTGTCCGCCATCATCTATCGCATAGACGCCATTCACTCTCTGTTTCACGCCATCCGGTCCATGCCATCACGCCCGCCCCGCCGCCCGGCCCATGACTGCGCCGCCTGCCGCCGCCAGCCCCGCTGAGATGGTTACGGCTGCGCGCCACCGGCCCGGCATGCGGCATACGCCGACGGGCTCACCCCGACTTGCCGCAAAAACATGGCGCCAAAAGCACTGGCCGAGGCATAACCCAAATCCAAGGCCACTGCGCCTACTGTCCGGCCAGCCGCCAAACGCTCCAGCGCCGCCAGCAATAGCAATTGCTGCCGCCAGGCGCGGTAGCTCAGCCCGGTTTCACGCGGGAAAAGACGCGTCAGCGTCCGCTGGCTGATGCCAGCCAGGCCGGTCCAGTGCGACATCGGCAAACGGCTGCCGGGATCTCGCAGCAGGGTTTCACACACCCGGCGCAAACGTCTGTCCACCGGCATGGGCAAGCGCAAGGCCAAGGCCGGTTGGCGCTGAATATCATGGACGGTCAGCGCGCTCAGCAAAGCGGCACGCCCCTCATCCGGCGGCGCCTGTGCCATATCCAGCACCGCGGCAGTCAACTCGCGCAACAATGGCGGCACCGCCAGCAGGCGGCAGGCAGGCAGCGCGGCCTGCCCCCATAATTCCGGGGCGATATACAGGCTGCGCACCCGCGCCGGGCCGAAATACCGGTTGTCATGCGTCAGCCCGGCAGGCATCAGCAAAGCATGGTGCTGCGGCACCAGCCATTGCTCCTTGCCCACCCTGACCGAAAGCGCCCCTTCCAGCACCTGCAGGAACTGTATCCGCGCATGGCTGTGCGGCATGCCTTGCGCGGCATGGGAAAAGACTGCTTCCAGGCCGACCAGCCGGCTGGCCTGACCTTCCAGCCCGCGCACATGATTCAGCACACGCTGCGCGGCCTGCGCATCGGCATCCAGCGCCACTGACGCGACCGCCATGACAGCCTCCGGCACGACTTTCCTCTGCATGCTTGCTCCCTCTGTCCTGCCGCCAGCGGCTAAACTCACACAAAGCGCCCTCCAGCCATACGGACCTGCCATGACGATTGTCCCATCCGACTGCGAAATCCTGCTCAGCACTTTCCCTGACCCCGCCCTGGCTCAAGCCGCCGCCGATGAACTCGTGCAGCAAGGCCTGGCTGCCTGCGTGCAGATCGGCGCAGCCGTGCAATCCACCTATCTCTGGGAAGGCAAACTGGAGCATGCCACGGAATATCCGCTGCACGCCAAGATTGCGCGCGCGCAACGGGCAGCGGCCATGGCCGCCATACAGCGCCGCCACCCCTACGCCGTCCCGGAAATCATCTGCCTGCCCATCAGCACCGGCCTGCCGGCCTATCTGGACTGGGTCAGCGCATCCGGCATGCCCACCGCAAGCGCCCCTTCCCCTGACCGCTCGCAGCCATGAAGCGCCACACTCAGCGCGGCCTGGCTGGCCTGGCCCTGTTGCTGGCCATGGCCCTGCTGCTTTGCCTGCCCCAGGGCAGCGTGCTGCACGCTCAGCCCATATCCGCCCTGCCTGGCAAACCCCTGCCTGGTTTCTTGTCCGGCAAACCTGCGCTGCTGCCTGAAGCCGAAGCCTTTGCGCTTCAAGCCGACACCGATGGCCAGCAACTGCTGCTGCGCTACACCATTGCGCCAGGCTACTACCTGTACCGCGAAAAACTGGCCTGGCATTGGCTGGCCCAAGGCGCCGCGCAACGCATCACGGCGGACCTCCCGGCTGGCAGTTCCGTCTTCGACACGACCTTCCAGCGCGACATGGAGGTTTACCGCGGCCAGCTCGAATTCGCGCTGCCCATTCCTGCCCTGCCCAGCCAGCCCTCTTTGGCGCTTATCGTCGATAGCCAGGGTTGCGCGGAAGACCGCTTATGCTATCCGCCGCTGCGCCAGCGCCTGCAACTGGATGCCGACGGCCAGGGCGGCTACCGCCTGACCGGCATTGACATCGAAGAGGATGCCCTGGCCCCGCTGGATGCCGCCGCTGGCGCCAACCCGGCAGGCGCGGCATTCCTCCCTGAGGCCGCTCCGGGCAACACCTTCCTGCCCGGCGGCGACCTGGATATCGCACAGCGCCTGGGCGCGGCCCAGGGCCAACTCTGGCTGCAACTGCTGAGCTTTTTCGGCCTGGGTCTCCTGCTGGCCCTGACGCCATGCGTGCTGCCCATGCTGCCGATTGTGTCGGCCATGCTGCTCTCCTCGCCCGCCGGCAGCCTGACCCGAGGGCGCGGGCTGGCGCTGGCCGCTGCCTATGTCGGCGGCATGTCGCTGATCTATACCGCCATGGGGATTCTGGCGGGCGCAACAGGCGCCGCGCTCTCCAGCTGGCTGCAAATGCCCTGGCTGATCGGCCTCTTCGCCGCCGCGCTGGCGTTGTTGGCCCTGGCGCAGTTCGATGTCTTCACCTTCCAGCTGCCCGGCGCATTGCAAGGCCGTCTGGGACGCATCGGCCAAGGCGGCATTGCCAATAGCCTCCCGCGTGCCGGGCTGCTTGGCGGGGTCTCCGCCCTGGTCATAGGTCCTTGCGTGGCGGCACCGCTAGCTGGCGCGCTGCTGTATCTTTCCCAAAGCGGCGATATCACTGGCGCCGGGCTATCGCTGTTCGTCATGGCCTGGGGCATGGGTCTGCCCCTGCTGCTGCTCGGCCTGCTGGCTGGCCGCTGGCGGCCCCGGCCCGGGGCATGGATGGAAAAAGTCCGGCAACTGACTGGCCTGCTGCTGCTGGGAACAGCCTGGTGGCTGGCAGGCACGCTGCTGCCGGGCGCGCTGACCCTGGCTGGCTGGGCCGCGCTGGCCTGCTTTACTGCGGTCTGGCTGGGCGCCTTCGAGCCCTTGGAACGTCCTATCCGGCCCGGCCCTGCTGCGCTCAAGAGCGCCGCCCTACTGCTGGCCGGCCTCGCGCTCATCTGGCTATTCGGCGCTGCCAGCGGCGGCCGTGATCCCCTTGCCCCCCTAGCGGCCTGGCAGCGCCCCGCGGCGCAACAAGATACCGCGCTGAGCTTCCAGCACATCCAGAGCGCCGCTGAGCTGGATGCCGCCCTGAAGGCCAGCAGCCGCCCGGTCATGCTGGATGTCTATGCCGATTGGTGCGCCATTTGCCACGAAATGGAGCGCGACACGCTCTCAGCGCCCGCCGTGCAGGCGAACCTGAGCCAATTCACGCTGCTGCGCCTGGACGTGACCCGCGCCAGCGCGGCAGACCGTGCCCTGATGAAACAGCTGCGCATTTTTGGCCCGCCGGCCATGCTGTTCTATGACGCTGGCGGACAACCCAGAGAAGAGGCCCGGGTCATCGGCTACATGGGCCCGCAGGACTTTCTGGCCCTATTGGCGCGGATGCGCTGAACTGGCTGTGCCCTTGCAACCTCAACGGTGCCGGGCCTGCCAGAGGCCGGCACTCAGGCTCAGGAACGCGAAAACAGCAAACCCAGCCCGGCCGTTCCCAGGAACAGGCCGCAGCATTTGTTGAAGCGCCCCATATTGCGCGGTGTCTTGAGCCACCCGCCCAGGTACACCCCCATGAAAGCGTACAGCGCGATGGAGCCCCACTCCAGCACCAGGAACACACCGCCCAGCATCAGCAGTTGTTCGGCGACCGGCTCGGTGTGATCCACAAACTGCGGCAGCAAGGCGCCGAAAATCAGGATGGCCTTGGGATTACTGATCGCCACCATGAATTCGGTACGCATCAATTGGAACAGCGACTCATGCGGCACCGAAGCGCCGATATCCGGGTCAAAACCGCCAACCTTGGCTCGCCAGAGCTTGATGGCGATATACAGCAAATAGGCGGCGCCCACGAATTTCACCGCCAGAAAAAATGACGCCGATGCCGCCAGCAAAGCCGCCAGTCCAAGCGCCGACAGGACGATCAGAATGGCAAAGGCTGCCTCGCGCCCCAGGCCCGCAGCCACAGCCTTGCGAAAACCGTGGCAGGCGCCATTGTGTACGCTGAGCAGATTATTCGGCCCCGGCACCAGATTCAAGGCGAAGCAGGTGGGAACAAAAAACAGCAGGCTGGTGAGCGTCATTTCCTATCCTATCGGCCAAGCTGCCAGCGGGCACAGCGGCAGCCAAAACGGCGAAATCCCCGCCCGGCGAAACGCCGGCCTTCAAGGCGACAGCGTGCCCCCGGACGGGGAATACGATATAAGTATGAACCCTGCTTCGGCTTTTGGCGAGACCAGCGTGTGTTGTGCCCAACGCCTGCAGGCCGCCAGACAAATTGCCAGGCAAAAATAAAGGCGGCGGCCGTCAGAAACGGCCGCCGCCTGGCATCAGCCTAAGCTGATGTCCGTCTTATTCCTGATCTGCAGCTTGCTCGGCAGCGTCCACTTCAGGACGATCCACCATTTCCATGAACGCCATCGGGGCGTTGTCGCCCTGACGGAAGCCCATCTTCAGCACACGGGTGTAGCCGCCATTGCGGGCAGCGTAGCGCGGGCCGACGACTTCAAACAGCTTGACCACGGCGTCGCGATCACGCAGACGGGCGAAAGCCAGGCGCTTGTTGGCCAGGGTGGGGTTCTTGCCCAGCGTGATCAGCGGCTCGATAACGCGACGCAGTTCCTTGGCTTTCGGCAAGGTGGTCTTGATCGCTTCGTGCGTGATCAGCGAGACAGCCATGTTGCGGAACATGGCAAGGCGGTGACTGCTGGTGCGGTTCAGCTTACGCAGGCCGTGACGGTGACGCATGGTATTTCCTTTGAATCTTGAATAAACGGTGCCTAAGCACCTGGTGAATCGGCTCTTCTATCACCCCTGATGGGGCGCGGTCCGATGGAACAATTGGCATGCAAGATGCCGGTACTGCCATAACACCCGGAAGACTGGCTTCCGGCCAGGGACGAAAAAAATGCCCTGGTACGGCAGGCCGGGGAGTACATCTGCCCCGGCTGCCGCGCCGTCATGCAAAAGCACGGCGGCTAAACCAGAAAAGGCTCGGCATGAAACATGCCAGAGCCTTTTTAATACTTAGGGGCGCTCGAGGCCCAGGGGCGGCCAGTTTTCCAGCTTCATGCCCAGAGTCAGGCCGCGTGCGGCCAGCACTTCCTTGATTTCGTTGAGCGACTTGCGGCCCAGGTTCGGGGTCTTCAGCAGCTCGTTTTCGGTGCGCTGGATCAGGTCGCCGATGTAGTAGATGTTTTCGGCCTTCAAGCAGTTGGCCGAACGCACCGTCAGCTCCAGATCGTCCACCGGACGCAGCAGGACCGGGTCGATCTGCGGCGCGCCAGCGCGGCTGGGCTGCTCGTAAGCGGATTCGCCCGGGCCTTCCAGGGCGGCGAACACGGAAATCTGGTCCATCAGGATGCGGGCGGATTGACGCACGGCTTCCTCAGGCGTGATCACACCGTTGGTTTCGATGTCCAGCACCAGCTTGTCCAGGTCGGTACGCTGCTCGACGCGGGCGTTCTCGACAGCGTAGCTCACACGGCGCACCGGGCTGAACGAAGCGTCCAGAACGATACGGCCGATGGATTGCGAACGGTCATCAGCCAGGGCGCGCACGTTGCCGGGCACATAGCCGCGGCCTTGCTCGACCTTGATCTGCATTTCCAGCTTGGCGTTGTCGCTCAGGTGAGCCAGCACGTGATCCGGGTTGATGATCTCAACGTCGTGCGGCAACTCGATGTCACGCGCGTAAACGTCGCCGGCGCCTTGCTTGCGCAGGGTCAGCGTTACTTCTTCGCGGCTGTGCAGCTTGAATACCACACCCTTCAGGTTCAGGATCAGGTCAACCACGTCTTCCTGAACGCCCGGCAGCGTAGAGTATTCATGCACCACACCGGTGATTTGCACTTCGGTGGGCGCGTAGCCGGTCATGGAGGACAGCAGAATGCGGCGCAGCGCATTGCCCAGCGTGTGGCCGTAGCCGCGCTCGAAGGGCTCCATGATGATTTTGGCATGGGTTGCGCTGAGCGTTTCGACTTCAATCGCACGCGGCTTCAGAAAACCTTGGACAGACATGAATGTTCCTTGATCAATACCCTCGGCTCGTTACACCGATAAGGCTGACGGAAAAGAGAAATAAATCGGACCACAAGCAGGCGCTGCCAAAAGCACTGCCTCTGAGAGACACGCCCCACGGAGCAGTTATTCCGGGGCGGCGGCTATCCTTGCGGATAGCGCAGTGACTGCCTGTTGCATGAATGCTGCGCCCGCCGAAACCCGGGCAACACACATGCAACAGGCAGCCGGATGCTAAACGCACACGGCTGCCAGACAAGCATCGAAGTATAGCGCACCGCCATCGAAATAGCGGTGCCCAGACTCGATTAACGCGAGTAAAGTTCCACGACCATGGATTCGTTGATGTCGCGAGCGACGTCAGCGCGATCCGGGGCGGACTTGAAGGTGCCAACCAGCTTGGTGGCATCCACTTCGACCCACTGGGGCATGCCTTGGCTGGCGGCCAGATCCAGGGCTTCCTTGATGCGAGCCTGGCCCTTGGCCTTTTCGCGCACGCCGATCACGTCACCTGCCTTGATGAGCATGGACGGGATGTCAGCCGTGTGGCCGTTCAGTTCGATAGCGCGGTGAGCCACCAGCTGGCGGGCTTCAGCGCGCGTGGAACCGAAGCCCATGCGGTAAACGACGTTGTCCAGACGCGATTCCAGCAGCTGGATCAGGATTTCGCCGGTGTTGCCACGACGGCGCTCGGCTTCTTCAAAGTACTTGCGGAACTGTTTTTCCAGAACGCCGTACATGCGCTTGAGCTTTTGCTTTTCACGCAGTTGCAGACCGTAGTCGGACGTGCGCGCACCGGAGGTACGGCCGTGCTGACCGGGCTTGGAATCCAGCTTGCACTTGGATTCCAGCGAACGGCGGGCGCTCTTCAGAAACAGATCGGTACCCTCGCGACGCGAGAGCTTGCACTTGGGGCCAATGTAACGTGCCATGGTTTTCCCTTAAATACGACGGCGCTTGGGCGGACGGCAGCCGTTGTGCGGCACCGGCGTGATGTCAGCAATGCTGGAGATCTTGATGCCCAGCGCATTCAGCGCGCGCACCGAAGATTCGCGGCCGGGACCAGGTCCCTTGATGCGGACTTCCAGCGTCTTGATGCCGTATTCGATCGCCACGCGACCGGCGCTCTCGGCAGCAACCTGTGCCGCGAACGGGGTCGATTTACGCGAACCCTTGAAACCTGCGCCACCGGAGGTAGCCCAGGCCAGAGCATTGCCCTGACGGTCCGTGATCGTGATGATCGTGTTGTTGAAAGAAGCGTGAACGTGGGCGATACCGTCCGATACGTTCTTCTTGACCTTTTTACGGACGCGTGAGGCGCCGCTCGACGAAGCTTTGGCCATGATGTCTATCCTTGATTATTTCTTCAGAGACGCTGCGGCGCGACGCGGACCCTTACGGGTACGAGCGTTCGTGCGAGTGCGCTGACCGCGCACCGGCAGGCCGCGCTTGTGACGCATGCCGCGATAGGTACCCAGGTCGATGAGGCGCTTAATAGACAGCTGCACTTCGCGACGCAGGTCACCTTCGACCGTGAAGACACCGACGTGTTCGCGGATGCGCTCCAACTCAGCGTCGGTGAGATCCTTGACCTTCTTTTCGACGGGTACGCCTGCAGCTTCGCAAATCTTGCGAGCGCGGGTACGACCAATGCCGTAGATGGCGGTCAGGCCGATCTCGGCGTGTTGTTGCGGCGGAATATTGATGCCAGCAATACGGGCCATGACTGTTCCTTGAATAAATCCGTTGCTAATGACCGGCTAAGCCGATCTGAATCCTGTTTCCCTGTACCCCGACCGGATCACTTGGACCGGAATACGATCCTGGCACGTGACAGGTCATAGGGCGTGAGCTCCACTGTGACCTTGTCACCCGGCAAGATCCGGATGTAATGCATACGCATCTTGCCGGAAATATGGCCAAGTACTATATGGCCGTTTTCCAGCTTGACGCGGAAAGTTGCGTTGGGGAGGTTTTCAACAACCTCGCCCTGCATCTGAATGACATCGTCCTTTGCCATTTTCTGCTACCACTCTACTAGCGCAAGGGTCGGTTCCCGCCCTTGACGTTTGCCTTCTTGAGCAGAGAGTCA